>DOVP01000090.1 GCA_003520025.1 Phycisphaerales bacterium | reverse complement strand
GTGCCGCCGATCTCGCTCTTGATCTCATTGAAGATCTTCATGGCCTCGATCAGGCACACGACATCGCCTTCGGCAAGCGTGCTACCGACAGCCACAAATGGATCCGCGTCGGGTGAGGCGGCCGAATAGAACGTACCCACCATCGGGCTCTCGATGGCAACGAGTCCTCCGCGATCCGTCGGGACATTGCCCGGTGTTGCCGCAGGCTCGGCAGGCGTGGCCGCTGAAACCATCGGTGGCGGCGAAGTGACCGCAGGTGGCGCCTGCGGGGCAGACCAGTGGTTTGGTCGGTGCAGCGTGACCTGCTCCTCACTGTCTCGCAAATCCATTTCGGTGAGATCGTTCTGCACCATCAACTTCACGAGTTCCTTGAGTTTGCGAATGTCGATCATCATGCCGTCCCTTCTTGTGGAAGCGCCAAAATGGCGCCCGACAGGCTTGAATCAAGATCTTTGGAAAGTACTCGCGGACCGCCGTCCGTCACGAGAATGTCGTCTTCGATGCGAACGCCACCAATACCGGGCAGATAGATGCCCGGCTCGATTGTGACGACCATGCCGGCCTCAAGTGGCACGTGCTCGCCGGCCCGACCGAGAAAGGGTCGCTCGTGTACGTCACGACCGAGGCCGTGCCCGACACCGTGCGCAAACTGCTCGCCATGGCCAGCCGCATCGATGATCTCCCGTGCGGCGGCGTCCACATCCCCCGTCATCGTGCCCACCGTGCACGCATCAATGGCAGCGCGGTTTGCTTCTGCCACCACGGTGTAAATTCGCCTCATTTCATCGCTGGGTTCACCAAGGAAGAACGTCCTCGTGAGATCGCTGCACAAACCATCGAACCGAGCACCCCAATCGATCAGCAGTACCCCGGGGCCAATTGGATCTCCACAGGGAACGTGATGGATCACACTGGCGTTTGCCCCGCTCCCAACGATGGGTTCGAAAGATTCAGACTCGGCCCCCCGCATGCGCATCTCGTAGATCAGTCTCGCCGCCACCTGTCCTTCGCTCATGCCCAGCCGCAACTCCGGAAGTGTCGCATGCAGGGCCGCAACCTGAATGGCGATGGCCCGTTCGATCGTTTCAATTTCTTCGGGGCTCTTCCGCATCCGCAGGTGTGCAAGCAGACCACTGATCGAGACAAGTTCGGTGTCTTTGAGTTGTGTAGAAAGGCCGTCTCTGGCCTCCAGCGTCAGATGACCGGCCTGGATGCCCAATTCCCGCAGTCCCTCATCAGCCAGCACTTGGCCGATGTACTCGATCTGAGCCGGTCGGTTATGAATGGCCAGTTCGAAGCAGCCGTCCTCTTCCCAAGGTGCGAGATACTCCTCATACCGACGGTCGGAGACGAGGACGGCTCGGTCTGGAGTCACCAGAATGCGGGTATCGTGGCCAAAGCACCCGGCGATAAAGCGAACATCCTGCTCGCCATTGACGAGCATCGCCTGGACGCCCCGCTTCGTAAGACCATCACGAAGGCACGCCAGCCGCTCCGAAGTCAATGTCATGTCGCCAACGGCGGTCATAAGGGGTGGGAGTATAGCGATCTCGCCGGGTTCCTCCGCCATCGTGCGGCGATCATCGGCGATCGTGAAAGGATGGGGTCAGGTGTCCGACCCCTTTGGCGGCCCCAGCACTTCCTTCATGATGACGTACTCCCGCCAGCGGTTTCGCCTCCGGGGGCGAGAGGATGCCGCGATGGGATGCGGTTCCATCTCCAGTGGAGCCCTTCGCCGCGGCGGCATGTCCTTCGGTGGCGAGGTCCGCGGAGCGGGTTCCGCGGCTCGCTGCGGAGCGTTGAGAGGAAGACCGGTGTCTGGCGGAGAAGTCGCAGGCTTCACGGCTTTGGTCTTCGACGTTAATCCCCCACCCTTTTTCTTCTTCCTGGCTGCGCCGATCACGCTGCCCACGCCGGAAGCCAACAGCACGCCGAGAAAGACAAGGTCACCGATGTCCATGGGCAGAGTGTACGGGGCCAGGTGCCGCCCGGGGATTCTGCCCAAAGATAGTGATGTTGGGTAAAGATCTAGGCGGCACCTGATCCCTTCACCAGCCAGCGGCTGCCGTCGCGGCGGGTGACCCACTCGAACTGGGTGCCAAACACCTCGCTGAGCATATCGGGCTGCAGCACATCGCAGGCGGAAGCGGCGTGGGCGAGACACCCGTCTTGAAGAAGCCAAACCCTGTCCGCCCGATCTGCCGCCACAGCCAGATCATGGACGGCGACCACGACTGTCCCGCCGCTGCGGGCGTGCGAAGCGAGCATGTCCCATACCGCATCGGCCCAACGATGATCCAGCGGCGCCGTCGGCTCATCCAACACCAACAACGACGAGTCGTTCCGCTGAGCCCAGAGCCTGGCAAGATGCGCCCGCTGTGCCTGGCCGACAGAAAGGGTGCAGACGGGGCGTTGTCGGATCGCCGTCAAGTCAAGTGCCACCAACGCGGCTTCGATCGTCTCGGCAGAAGCAGACAGCCGCAAACGACCAAGTTCCGCCAAGCGCTCAACGCTCAGCGACAAATCCGAAGCAGGCCGCTGCGGAAGCATCGCCACACAGGCCGCTCGGTCGGTGATCGAGCGTTGATGGAGATCCACCCCATCCAAATTGACCACACCCGCCGAAGGTCCGGTGATTCCCGCTACCGCCTCCAACAGCGTCGTCTTTCCGCTTGCATTGGGTCCGATGACGGCTGTCACCTCGCCTGGGTTCGCTTCCGCCTCGATCGGGCCGAGTGTGAAGTCGCCCCTTGTCACCATCATGTCCTTACATCGAAGCATGCCGACCTCCTCGTCGCAGCAGCCACAGGAAGAACGGGCCGCCCGCAAGCGTGGTCAACACACCGACCGGCAATCGCCCATTGCCCAGATCAATCACCTGCCGAAGCACGTCCGCTCCCACGACCAGTACCGCGCCAGCCAACACCGCCGCCGGGACGAGCAGCAGATGCCGCGAACCCACCAGCAGCCGCGCCACATGTGGCGCGACCAGCCCGACAAAACCCAGCGGACCGCTGATCGCCACCGTCACTGCCGTCAGGATGCCAGCCGCTATCAGGCAGATCAGCCGCGTGCTTCCGGGCGAGCCGCCGATCGATGTGGCCGAAGCATGGTCCAGCAGCAAGGCATCCAGCCGGCCATGGGCGGAGAACCCCCATGCCACTGTCACCGCGAGCAGAATCGCAAGTATTGGAAGAGCCGAGGTAGGCAGCGTTTCCGGAATGGTCCCCATCGCCCACGAGAGAAACCGGCCACGCAGCCCCTCGGGCACCAGCCCTTGCAGCAGCACCATGCCCGCTCCCGCCATGGTCGCGACAATGACACCGGCCAAGATCGTGGAGACCGGATCAGGCCAGCCATCTCGCCGCCCAAGCACCAGCACCAGAACAACTGCCAAGACGGCGCCCAACATGGCCGGTGGTATCCACGGAGGGTCCGCCACGCCGGACACATGCGCGATGTACAAGGCGAGCATCACGCCAAGCCCCGCCCCACTGCTCACGCCGAGTACCGATGGAGCGGCGAGTGGATTGCGAAGTGAGGCTTGCAGGAGCGTGCCTGAAAGTGACAGGGCCCCGCCAATCAGCGCCCCCGTTACCGCAGCCGTGACTCGAAACCCGCGCCACGCCGCATCCGGCCAAGTAAGCGAGAAATCGCCGGTTGACGGGTCGCGATCAATCAACAGTCGCAGGAACATCGCGGCGAGCACAGCGGCAGCAAGCAGGATGATCCACCCGCGACTGCCGAAACGCATCACGCCTGCACTGCCACAAGCTGCGTCCTGATAAGGCGGTCGTACAACTCACACCGGCCGAGAAGTTCATTGTGCGGGCCGACATCGACAATGCGGCCCTCCTCCATCACCACGATGCGGTGACAGTCCAAGACGGTGGCCAGCCGATGCGCAATGACAAAAACGGTGCAGTTGCTGATCTCGCGAATGGCCTGCGCGATCGATGCCTCCGATTCGCTGTCAACCTGACTCGTGGCCTCGTCAAGAATGAGCAGCGACGGCTCCCTCAAGATCGCCCGCGCGATCGCCAGTCGCTGACGCTGCCCGCCTGAAAGGGACGCCCCGTGTTCCGCGACCATCGACTCATACCCGTCTGGAAGTTCGTTGATGAATCCATCGGCATGACTCGCCACAGCCGCGGCTTCGATCTGATCGAACGACACGTCCGGCCGCCCGATCGCAATATTCTCGGCAATCGTGCCGTGAACAATAAAGGACTCCTGCGTCACCACACCAATCTGATCTCGCAGGTCCGTCAACCTCGCGGCCGCGAGATCCACGCCATCGATACTCACGACACCAACCGTCGGATTGAACAGCCGGGGCAGCAGGCTCACCAGCGTTGTCTTGCCCGATCCATTCGGCCCCACAATGGCGATGTGCTCGCCGAAGCGAATGTCAAGATCAACATCGGCCACGGATGGGACCTCTGCTGACGGATACGAGTAGCACACGCCTGCAAACCGAACCGATTCACTGTGCCGAGACAGAGGAGCACCCTTGGCTGATTCTATTTCCTCATCGAGTAC
>DOVP01000252.1:5259-6092 GCA_003520025.1 Phycisphaerales bacterium | reverse complement strand
CTGCCGGAAGACTGCAGAAATCAACACCGGGCGGCACCAGATCCTCAAGATCTTGGACACTCCTGAAGTTGCCTTTCTCCATTTTTTCTGGCACAAAGTCGCCAACGCACAAAGCCGGTGCCACAACAAATCGACCCCCAAGCATGGCACACTCGCAGGCCATCCTGTCTTCAAAGAGGGTCTCCCCGGGATTGTCGGGGTCTGGGAAGCAGCAGGCACCGATCCAGTTGCCGATCCATGGGGCGTCGTCGTCCTCCTCATCTTCGGCAGAGTCAAAGCACACCCACTGCTCGTCGCACCGCACATCAGGACCGAGCCAACAGTCTGGCCACGTTTCAGGAGTGCCGATGTCGACATCACAGAATCCATAGAGTGGATCGCCTGAGTCATCACAAAACTCACTGCATATGGATGCCGGCAACTGCATACAGAAGCCAGGGAAGATGCAGCACGCCCCGAGTCCAAAGTCACCGTCAGCCACAACAAGATCTAGCAGTTTCGGGATCTTCTCGGCTCCGCCGCCTGCGAGAAAATCGCTGCGAACGCGACTGTCCGGATCTTGCAGTTCGCGAAGCAGGCGTGCGACATCGGTTTCCTCGAGATACGAGTCCTCAACAGATTGTGAATCTTTGGGAGGACCAAGGTTCTTGAACGGCGCCGGTGGCGGCACGTCGATCCCGCCCCGGTCGGCGCCCACGCGGTACATCAGCGTCGGGCCGCCATCGGGCGATGTGGTGATGAGATGGAGGCCGTCTTCGGTCTCGATCCAGCCTTGGGCTTGCCCCTCAGCCAGACCGAGGAACACGGCGGAACCCGGGTCACCATCCACCGTG
>DOVP01000252.1:770-4991 GCA_003520025.1 Phycisphaerales bacterium | reverse complement strand
CCTGTCCATCCGCTAGTCCAAGAAACACTGCAGAATCCGGGTCACCATCCACCGTGCCTGCCAGCAGCAGGACCGGAGCCGCTGGAATATGCCGACGAATTTCGTTGCCGGCGGTGTCGCTGCCAATGAGCCAAGTCGACTCGATCGGGCTGTCGCGACGCTCGAGTACGAGCGTTGCCTCTGAGCCGTCGGGCATGGGCATGCCGTTGAGGCGAACCGATGTGGCATTCCACATCGAGGAGAGGGCGCCAACGCTCAGTGGGATCGCGCCGCGAGGGGTCTGGTCCAGATCCGCAACCTTGGACGAGCGACTCAGCGGAGAGGCCATCTCAAGCGTGATGGGCGCGCCCACCACCGCAGGCACGATCGCCAGCAACCCCATGAATGCCAATATTCGATGCATCGTGCGAATTACCTGTCGAGCCTCGTGGTAGCGATAGCGCGAGCCGGTCCTGATATGCGATCAGACGATGACCCAACCGAGCCCAAACCCCCTCTCAAGCCTACGAGGGAGCCGCCATACATGTTCCAGCGTACCGCAGAGATGCCGAGGTGTCGATGCCGGAACAGGCTAAATCGAGCCCTGCCCCAGGGCACCGCTCCCCGAAGCCTCATAAACCGCGCCCTCAGCGTGATTGAGGCGTGGTGACCAGCGAGCCCACTGCGTTTGGCAGCCGGGGTCCGTGAGTACTAAATGGACGCCAAATACAGCAATCGGACGTTGTACGTCACCGCGACCATCCTCCCAGTTCGGCAGCATCCCCCAACCGATCTCGCACGCATGAGCGAGTGGCCTGTACCTGTCCAGAATGTCGCGAATATCGCCTTCGGATATGGGTCAGGCCATCATGCCTGGCAAGGCGAGTGGAGCGGTCTGCGTATGTGGCCCCCGCGCGGTGAGGATCGTCCGGGGAGGAATCGCCAGCCACTCCTGCTGCACATCGTCAAGCGGCTCGGAGACAATGATCGTAGCCGCTGACTCAAGGTCGGCAAGGCGTCCACCCAGACCAGCAAGTTCACTACTTGAGGCGGAGTGATACAGGGAAGGGCCATCGCCGTTGGATCCATATCGTGCGGCGTAGAGGGTGTGGCCGTCGGATACAGCAACGGTCATGTTGAATGGTTCGGTGACATGGTGTTCAGCCCGGGCGGCCTCGACACGGCTGATCATTCTCGCAATTGCGCCGGGGGGGTCTTCATCCAGACCTTCACTCTGGCAGATGCCGAACATCGTCTCGCTGTCGGTGCAGCCCTTCATGGTGGCGTACACAGCCGGGTCGATCGACGCATCGAGATCGTGCCGCAACCGATCGAACCCGCCGATGGCGCCGTTGTGCTGGAACAGCCACCGCCCCGCCCGAAATGGGTGACAGTTCATTCGAGAAACAGCACTGGTGGCCGCGCGAATATGCGCCATGAACATCGGTGAGACCAAGTGCGCCGCAATGCTTGCGAGATTCTCATCGTTCCAAGCCGGGCGGGTTTCGTGGTAGGTGCCGGGCGTGCCACTGGCATCGGTGTACCACCCCACTCCGAATCCATCGGCGTTGATTGCGAATGTCGACTCCATCGCATGACGGGACTGAAACAACAGCGATCGTTCCGGCTTGATAAGCAGTTCATCGAGTCGAAGGCCGGGTCCGGTATAGGCGATCCATCTGCACATGGCGGGGAGGGTACTGCGGGAGTCAAGGGATGTCCTCCTCCTCCCCTCCCTGCTCGCCTCCTCGCCCATTCGTCTGTTCTGCGGCGACGAAGTCACCGCTCCCAGTCCGCACAAACCAACCTTCTGATCATCGAGAGTGCGTGTCAAACGTCCAAATGCGAGACGGCCCTCTGACGTATGTCGTTCTGAGTTCTTGACTTCGATCTCTCAAGAAACAGATTGGCGATGCGCAACACGCTTGCCGGAAGAATCCTGTGATTTGTGCCGCGTTTTGGCATCGCTGTGGTGAAAGCGTGGCATTGCTCCTTATGTTCGGTGCGTGAATCATGCGTTGCTTTCTGGAGCATGGACGAACCAGGGGCTGAACTGAAACCCTGTCATGGGACGTGCGTGGGCCGGGCTAATCCGCAAGGTCCGCGTGGGGAGAAACAGACATGATCGACATGTCGAACAGGAAAAAACGATTGGAGCGGCTCATCGAGCTGGCCCAGGTCTATCGAAACTGGTCGCGACGAGAACTCGCTCACAAACTTGGACGGGATGCTTCCAAACTGGTTCCGGCGAGCGGAAATCCAAAACTCGATCTCATCATCGAACTCGCCGAGGTGCTTGACTGGAGCGTGGGCGATGTGACTGGGTGCCTCTGGGGACCAGCAGAAGACACGGCCCACTCGGTAAAAACCCGACACGATACCTTCAAACAACTCGATGCTCGCGCCAAGAAGGCCCATGCAAGCGGCAACTACCGCGACATGATCCGGCTGGCCGGAAAGGCTCGGGCCGCTGCAACGAATCCCCTTGAGCGGGCGCTTGCGTGTAATCGCGAACTCGGTGGTTGGGATGGTTTGGGCCGATTCACGCGGAGTCTCGATGTTGCCCGGGAGGGTCTGTCGGAATCCCCGGTCCCGGCCGACGTTCGACGAATGCTTCAAAGTAACCTCGCCAACGCCTGCTACAGCCTGTGGCATCTGACCGAAGCCCGCACCATCGCATCGGACCTCATCAATCATTTCGAGCGGTCTCCCGCCACGAGTGTGCGGGACCGCCGAACCAACGCCTTTGCTCGCTACGTGCTCGGTAGCACACATCGGAGGCTGATGGATGTCGATCCGGACCGCGCCACCGTGCATGCGGCCAAAGCGCACAGCATGTTCCACACCGCAGTCGATGCCTTCTCTCAAGGGGAGCCCAAGGAACAAACGCGGACGGCCGGCATCGTGCGGACGTGCCAAGGAGCGATCCTTGAGTCCGAGGTCATGCTCGGGCGGCTCGATCCTCGCCAGGCCACCGCGGCCGTCGTCGATTCGATGGCGGAGATCATCGACCTCAACACCCAACCAACAGGAGATCTGCTCGAGAGTTATGGCTGGTGGTGCATCTTCGGTTGCAACATCGCCATGCGGCACATCAGTGATGAACGTGAACTTCATCGATTGCTGGCCCTCTTCACCAACAAGGCCGATGAGATTGCCGATCGATTGGACAACTGGGCGATGCGAGAACGCGTGTTCTCAATCCAGTTCGACGGCCATCGTCGTTTCATTGGATGGACCGGGCAGAACACCCCGCTCACCATCGACACGGATGACATTCGGATGATCACAGGAACCATGGGACGCTTTCCACAATTCCGCGATATAGGCTGGAACATGCTTGAGTCGGCCAACATGGTCACCGAAGGCATCGTGGCAGCATCCTGAGAGGAGCTCGACATGAATCAGAAGAGGCACTTCAATTCAATCATTTCGATCCTCGCTACGCTGACACTCACAACTGTGACGCTTGCCGAGGACAAGGAACGTCGACCGGTTTGGAGCAATGGCTCACCGCCGATCTTCCATACAAATCAAGACGGACCTATGGGCGCTCAAGCCCCCAACACTCCGATCGACAGTTTCATTGACAACAAGGCACCCAAACATGTGGACAAGCCAACGCTCATCGATCTGGTCGCGCAGCTCAGCTTCAATATGCCGCCTGAGCGTCGGCCCAAACGTTGGGCCCCGATCATCTCGCCAGCAGCGAGCATGGGAGTGGCTGCATCGCCACCGAATACGCCGCTTGGCATGAACCCGGTTCCGACGCCGGGAGCGTTGGTGTTGTTGGGTTTGGCTGGACTCACTGGAAGACGCCGGAGAGGGCCAAGCATCCAGAACTGACCCCTTCTCATCGATACCGTTCGGTGACATCCACCGCGCGGATATCGGTACGGTCGAGATCCCACGCCATCGGGAACACGTACGGTCCACCCGGCATGACCGCGTAGATTCGATGCATGGGATCCGAGCCGTCTGCCTGCGCCGCCTTGGCATCGAACCAGGCGGAGTCCCATGAGTTCGGATCCGCAGCTTCAACGTGATGCCACCCACCATCCGCCCAGACTTCAACCCACGTGTGATTGCCGCTCTGATCGATCCACAGCGGAGTGCCAGCCAACCTTGCCGGAATACCTCGCGTTCGACAAGCGCCCGCAAGCAGAATCGAGAGACCTGTACAGGATGACCACCCCGACTCCATCGTTTCAAGCGGCCCTTGATCGGGAACCCGACGCTTGG
>DOVP01000252.1:0-477 GCA_003520025.1 Phycisphaerales bacterium | reverse complement strand
CGTTTCAAGTGGCCCTTGATCGGGAGCCCGACGCTTGGTTGGGTGGTAGTGGACACCAAGCGTCTCGCCGATTGCGGCATTGAGGCTGCGAACCGTCGACTGCACATCGGGCTTCGATTCAACCGAGGACAGCCGCGATATCAGCACATCGCACCACCGCTCCCCCGCTTCGGAGATGTGCGTTGGTGGCAGAATGGCCGCTCGCCACAGATCCTCGCTGACGTCATCACTCCACGGAGCCGACTGCCACGCCTCACGCATGACAACGGCGTGACGCGCCGCGGCCTCGGGACCGATCTGATCGAGCGCGCCGCGCGGCGTCGAGGCAATGATGCACGCCAGATCGGATCGCGCTGGCTCGGGCGTCCTCTCAAGTGTCTGCTGCCATGAGTCTGTGGGGACACCGCGATCTTCGGGGGCTGACTGCAGGGATTGGCAACCGCTGCACAGCAGCGCCACCACGAGAAACTGATGACG
>DOVP01000049.1 GCA_003520025.1 Phycisphaerales bacterium | reverse complement strand
GCGCGACGGCGCATCCCAATTGCCGCGCCGCGGTCGCTGCGGAGAAGTCCCTCGGATCGGATGCGGACCAACCTGACCACCCGCATCGCGAGTGACTCGGCCAGCAAGTCGAGCCGCTGCGATTCGTCCACGCGGTCCGGAAGCAGCAGCATGGCGGCTTGCGTCGGTGTCGAAGCGCGACGGTCCGCGACCAATTCGGCAATAGTCGTATCCGACTCGTGTCCGATAGCGGCGATGATCGGTATGCCAGCGACGTGAATGGCCTCCGCAAGTTGCCGTTCGTTGAAAGTCTGCAGATCTTCGGCCGATCCGCCGCCACGGGTCAGGATGATGGCCTCGATCCCGGTCTGCTTGGCCGAGTCATCGATTGAGGCAATCGCCGCGACAATCTGCTCAGCGGCGCCAACGCCCTGCACCGGCACATCGACCAGCACCAATTCGCACGCCGGCCATCTTGCAGCACCGGTCGCCCGCACATCATGCAGGGCCGCCCCTGCCCCGCTGGTCACCACTGCGATGCGGCGTGGGTACGCGGGGAGCGAACGTTTGGCTTCCTGGGCGAACCACCCCAACTTTCGTAGTTCCTCGCACAACCTTCGGAACGCCGCCTGCTGATGACCCTCTCCAGCCAGTTCGATCGCCCGAACGCGGAGTTGCGTCCGCCCCTGCGGCGACCAGTGCACCACGCTGCCGGAGATCTCGACGGCATTGCCGATCTCAGGAACATGAGCAACTCGCCGGGTATCAGACGCCCAGCACACGCACTGCACGAGCGACTTCTCGTCTTTCAGATTGAAATACCAATGGCCGTTTCGCTGGTTGAACGAACCGATTTCGCCCACCACACGCACTGGATCCGGCACCCCACCAGCAAGTGCAGCGGAAATCCGGCTGCCCAGTTCGCTCACACTCAGCAGCGGCGTTGTTTCGGAAGGCCCCGGTGACCAGTCCAGTGGCAGTTGGCTCATGCCCCATGTGTACCACGAATCGCATGGTCGCTGTGAATCGGGGATACTTGGGGGTGCCATGACTACGGACACGATGACGCTCACGACCTCGATCGCCGATCTCCCGGGAGCCGAACCCAACACGGTCGCCGCGATGGGCCGCCTCGAGCTGCGATGTGTCGCGGATCTGCTGCTGCACATGCCCACGCGGTATCGCCGCTCACGCCCGTGGCAGGCGATCGATCGGGTCGCAGCCGCGGCCGATGGCGATACGACCGATGAGATGGAGGTTCACGGCGAGATTGTCTCGATCGAGCGGGGATTCGGTCGAGCAGCCAAAATCGAAGTGGTGATCGAGGATGACTCAGGCGAAATTGATCTGGTGTTCTTCAACCAGCCGTGGGTGCAGCGGAAGTTGCACCCCGGCATGAAGGTGCAAGCCACCGGGCGTCCACGGGTCTACAAGTCGCGTGTGCAAATCGCCAATCCACAGTGGCGACGCATCGAGGACGACGCCCCGCTTATCGCGCCCACGAACGAGGACACCGAGGCGGAACTCATTCCCGTCTATCCAGCCTCCGAGGAATTGCCATCGGATCGCATTGCTCTGGTTATCAGGGCCAACCTCGATCGAGCGACCGCCTTGCTCGATGACCACCTGCCCGAAGACTACCGCCGCAGCCACGGCCTGCCCACCCTCGGCACGGCCTACTCCCACTTGCACCGACCCCAACTAGAAGAACACATCGACTCGGCCCGCAGACGTTTGATCCTTGACGAGTTGCTGATGCTGCAGCTCGGTGTCATGATGAAACGCTTCCACCGTCGAACGCATCTGCACGCCGTGCCGCTTCCGCTCACAACCGAAGTTGCGGAGCGGATTGCAGCGAGGATTCCTTTTTCGCCAACCGAAGCGCAGCAGCGCGTCATGGCCGAGATTGGCTTGGATCTGAGTGAGTCCATTCCAATGAATCGCCTGCTACAAGGCGACGTCGGCAGCGGCAAGACCATCGTCGCACTTGCTGCCATGCTGCAGGCCGTCGCGCATGGCAAACAGGCCGCGATGATTGCGCCCACCGAACTGCTCGCTGAGCAGCACGAACGGACACTGAGCCGGTTTCTCCAGAACGCGCCGCTACGAATGGGCCTGTTGACCGGCTCGCTTGCTGCGGCGGCGCGCCGCGAGTTGGTGGAGGCCATTTCCGAAGGTGACATCGACATCGTCGTCGGCACCCATGCCGTGCTGACCGAAGATGTCATCTTCCGCGATCTCGCCGTGGCGGTGACCGATGAGCAACACCGATTCGGCGTACGACAGCGGGCCTCACTGCGAGACAAGGCCGCTGATGTGACACGAAGTCCCCATCAACTCGTAATGACCGCCACGCCCATTCCCCGCACGCTCTCGCTGACGATCTTCGGCGACCTTGACGTGTCGATCATCGATGAGATGCCACCGGGCCGCGTGCCGGTGCACACCATCGCCATTGATCGATCGGCTGTAACCGGTGTGTACGAAGACATCGCCATACGCGTCCGGCAAGGCGAGCGGGCCTTCGTGGTCGTGCCGGTCATCGACGAATCCGAAGCCGGGCTCACGGACCTGCATACGCACCGCTCCATGCTCGCGAGCGGACCGCTGAGCAGTTGCCGGCTCGAAGCCATGCACGGCCGGCTCAATCAGGATGAACGGGATGACATCATGGAACGGTTCCGCCGCGGCGACATCGACGTACTCGTCGCCACCACCGTCATCGAAGTCGGCGTGGATATCCCCGAAGCCACCGTCATGGTCATCGAAGACGCTGACCGATTCGGGTTGGCACAATTGCATCAACTCCGCGGGCGGGTCGGTCGTGGCCAGCGCGGTGGGCGATGCGTACTGGTCGCCGAGCCAGCCACCGATGAGGGGCGACAACGCATCACCGCCATGGTTGAAACGGGCGACGGATTCGAGATCGCTGAACGTGATCTCGCCATCCGAGGCCCCGGCGAACTCTTCGGCGCTCGACAGTCCGGTGCCCCCCCCTTTCGCATCGCCGCGCTGCCACGCGACATGGAACTGCTCGCACTTGCCCGCCGCGATGCCGAGGACTGGATCGAGCGGGACCCACTGCTTACGCAGCCCGAGCACGCCCTGCTTCGTAAGCGGCTGCTGAAGGCACATGGCAAATGGCTGGGCCTTGGAGACGTGGGATGAGCGACCAGCGGGTGCTTGCCAAGGAGTTTGAGATCATCGCGGCGTTGCTGGAGATCAGCGGGGCCAACGCATTTCGCGTCAATGCCACGAAGAAGGTGTCGCGTGTGCTGCAGGACTTTGAAGGTGATCTTCACGCCATCGCCGCAACGCCTGGGGGGCTTGAGGCGCTCGACGGCATTGGCAAAAGCAGTGCCGAGAAGATTCGCCAGTGGTGCGATGCCGGGACGATCGACGAGTTGGAAACCCTCCGCAGCGAGATCCCCCCCGGACTCATCGGGCTGCTCGACATCTCCGGCCTCGGCCCCAAGACGGTCGGACGGCTCTGGCGTGAAACCGACATCGTGGACCGCGCCGGGCTCGCACGCGGGATCGAGGACGGCACGCTCGCTGCACTGCCCCGCATGGGTGCCAAGACGATCGCCAATATCAAGGACTCACTTGAGTTCGCCGAGCAGGCGGCGGAGCGGACATCCATTGGCATCGCCTTGCCGCTGGCCGAACTGCTGCTTGAGGAACTCGGCAGTCTGCCGGGCGTCAACAGTATCGAGTATGCCGGGTCGCTTCGCCGCGGGTGCGAGACCATCGGCGACATCGATCTGCTGGCGACCTGTGACGACCCTGCGCCGCTGATCGAGACGTTCACGCAAGCGCCCGGTGTCACCAAGGTACTCGCCTCGGGCGACACAAAGGCTTCGATTCGACTCAAGGACGGCATCCAAGTCGACCTGCGAATCATTGACGCCGAGGCAATTGGTGCCGCCCGCATGTACTTCACCGGATCCAAGGAACACAACGTCAAACTGCGGCACCTCGCTCAGGCCCGCTCGCTGCGGCTGAACGAGTACGGCCTGTTTCCGGATGACGGACAGCAAGAACCTCCGCAGCAGCGAGGTATCGCTCCGATCGCAGCGGCAACCGAAGAAGACATCTACGCCGCGCTCGATCTCCCCTTCCATCCACCCGAACTGCGGGAGGAACGGGACGCAATCGAAATACCGCCCCCCCCGCTGCTCACGCTTGCGGATATTGCCTGCGATCTGCATACGCATACAACCGCAAGCGACGGGCATCTTCCCATTGCTGCGATGGCCGAAGAAGCGATGCGCTGCGGCTACCACACGCTCGCGATCACGGACCACTCCCGCTCAAGCGTGCAGGCCAACGGGCTGAGCGTTGAGAGGCTGCTCGAGCATGTTGCCGCGATTCGAGAGGTCGATGCAGCGACACCCGGCATCCGCCTGCTCGCAGGCTCCGAAGTTGACATCCACGCCGATGGCAGTCTGGACTACGACGATGATGTTCTGGCGATGCTTGATCTCGTCGTTGCGTCGCCCCACGCCGCCCTCCGCCAGCCCCCGGAAGAAGCAACATCACGGCTCATCGCAGCGGTGTCGCACCGACATGTCCACGTGCTCGGCCACCCAACGGGTCGCATGATCGGCCGCCGACCCGGCCTGGAGCCGGATATGCGGGCAGTCGCCGAAGCCGCCGCGAAGCACGGCACAGCACTTGAGATCAACGCCAATCCGTCGCGGTTGGATCTGCGTGATCGCCATGTTCGTATCGCGATGGAGTCCGGTGCCCTGATTTCAATTAATACCGACGCCCATGCCGCTGCACATTTCGCCTTCATGCGATACGGCGTCTTGACCGGACGCCGCGGAGGGCTGACGAGCGAACAGTGCATCAATGCGTGGCAGGCCGATCGGCTGCTCGCATGGCTCGACTGATCGGCAGCGGCGAGGTACCTTGCGTGATCCATGCTTGAGAATCTTTCCGATCGCCTGACCGGCGCCATCCACCGCCTCTCGGGGCAAGGCCGCATCAGCGAATCCAATGTTCGCGAGACGATGGCGGAAGTTCGGACCGCCCTGCTCGACGCCGATGTGAACTTGGAGGTTGCCGAGGCTTTCTGCGACGAAGTGCAAGCCGAGGCCCTCGGCGAGGAAGTTCTCAAGAGCGTCCGCCCCGGTGAGCAGATGGTCGAAATCGTTCACCGAAAACTCGTCGAACTGATGGGACCAGTCGACGAACATCTCGTCGCCGCCGATCCGGGACCAACCGTCATCATGGTCTGCGGCCTGCAGGGCACGGGCAAGACAACGACCTGCGGCAAACTTGCTGCGTGGCTGCGAAAGAACGGCCGGAGCGTGCTGGTGGTCGCGGCGGACCTTCAGCGACCAGCCGCCGTTGAGCAACTTCGCATCGGCGTAGAGCAAGTCGCAAGCGAGGCCAAAGGGCAGGCCAAGATCGGATTCCACGGTGAGCCGGAGAAGTGCGCCGCCTACGGTGAAGCAGTCGGCGTGGCAGTTGAAGTCTGCCAGCGAGCAGTTCGCGTCGCGCGAAATGAGCGATACGACGTGCTGCTTGTGGATACTGCAGGGCGCCTGCACATCGACGAACCGCTGATGAAGGAGTTGCAGTCGGTGCAATTCGCCGTGCAGCCCCATCACGTGCTGCTCGTTGTCGATGCGATGGCCGGACAGGACGCGGTGCAATCGGCCGCCACCTTCAACGAACACCTGCCAATCGACGGGGTGATCCTCACCAAACTCGACAGCGACACCCGCGGCGGCGCGGCGCTGTCGGTCAAACGAGTTACTGGCGCCCCGATTCGCTTTATCGGCACTGGCGAGCGGATGGAAAACCTTGAGGCCTTTCACCCGGAGCGGATGGCCGGTCGCATCCTCGGTATGGGCGATGTGGTCTCGCTCGTCGAGAAAGCCCGCGACGAGGTTGATGAGAAAGAAGCCGAAGCGCTCGCAGAGAAGATGGCCAAGGGCCAGTTCACGATGGACGACTTCATCAAGCAGCTCCGCTCCATTCGCCGTATGGGCAGCATGAAGCAACTGCTCGGCATGCTGCCGGGAGTGGGCAAAATGCTCAAAGGCGTCGATCTCGATGACGGACAGTTCGACCGCATCGAGTGCATGGCCGGTTCAATGACCGCAGATGAACGGCAGGATGTGTCGCTGATGAACAAATCTCGCGTGCGGCGGATTGCAAAGGGATCGGGATCAAGCGGCCCGGATGTCAACAAGTTGATCAAACAGTTCGAAATGGTCAAGAAAATGTCCACACAAATGGCAGGCATGGGCGGAGACATGAAAGCAGCCAAAGCCATGACCGAAGGCGGCATGCCAGACATGGGCATGCTCGGTAATCGCGGATCAACGAAGACCAAGTCGGCCAAGTCCGGATTCAAGCGGCGAAAGAAACGCCGCTGAAGTCAGGGTTCGTGCGCAGGCGGTCTCGTGCCGAGTTCCTTGAGTTTCGGTATCACCAAGTCCGAGAGCAGAATCTTGATGCAGGCCGCTACCGGAATCGCCAACAGCATGCCATAGGCGCCGAGCACCGACCCGCCAGCGAGCACCGCGACGAAGATGGTGACCGGATCGAGATTGGTCGCCTTGCCCGCGATGATCGGAGTCAACACCCACCCGTCGAGTCCATTGACGATGGCGAAGACAAGCGTTGGCCAGAGCAGCACCCCCCACCAGGCCAGCCGCTGAGCCTCGGGGAGGTCCAACTGGGCGAGTGCCAGCAAGATGATCGCCACTGGAATGCCGACCAGTCCGAGGAAGGGCACCAGGCTGAAGGCGCCGACGACAATCGAAAGCAGGATGGCATACGGAACACCGATGAACATCCAACCGATCGCATAGAGCACCGCCATGATGATGGCGATGACGATACGGCCTCGGACGAATCCGGCGACGGCGATGTCCATTCGCTCAAGAAGTGGCACCACGGTAGCTCGGCTCCGTTGAGGTAGCAGCCCATCGAAGAAGGTGACGACCCGCGGGTAGGACACGCTGAAGAAGAAGAAGTAGAAGGGAATCAGGAAGAGCAGCATCCCGATGCCGATGGCCTTTACGATCGCCGCCCATGCCATCTTGCCGGTCGAGCTCGCAAAGCCGACAAAGTCAAATGATGTCATGGGAGCTGCTTCAGCGGCAGTGCTCGCCAGATCGACCACCGACGACGTCTCGGTCGATGGAGCCTCACCAGATACGGTTGAATCGCTTGGTGTTGCGTCCGTTTTGGCCGCAGTGTGCTGTCCGGATGGCAGACCCGACACGAGTGTCATCACATCGATGTGGTATTCGGCAGGGACATATTCATCGACAAAACTGGTGAGCCGTTGCCGAACCAGACCGCTCTGTACATCGTCAACCAGATCGCCCACCTGACTCACGACCCGCGGCACGAGGAGTATCAGTCCCACAAGCAGGACGAGTGTGATCCCCGTCAGCAACAGGGATACGGCGCCAATCCGGCCGAATGGAATCCAACGTGTACGGGCCGCCCACGCGATCGATGGTTCGAAGAGATAGGCAAGGAGCAGGGCCACGAGCAGCGGAATCGTGACATCCCGCACCGCATAACCGAGCCAGAACAAGCCGATGCACAGCAGCACAATCAGCACATCGCGAACGCTGCGAATTTCCCAAAGGTGCAACTCGCTGAATGGTCGCTCCGGTCGGCCTTCGCTCATGCGAGTTCCCTCATCCCACACCCCGGATCAACTCGATTGTTGTGCCCCGATGGCTTGCTCGATGTCGCGTGGATCGAATGCTTCGCGGAAGTCATAGACACTCGTGAAGTCCTCGATCGAGTCGTCGGCCTGTTGCTTGAGCAGCCCAGCATTGATCATGGCGAAAACCATGCGGCCGAAGTCCTCGGTCCGCTGCACCCTCCAGCACTCAAGTACTGTCCTAGCAAGCAAACCGTACCGCTGAATGGCGTATTCACGGAGCCCCATGCAGAGTTCCTGACCGGTCACATGCCGATCCAATTCGCCATAGACATCAGGATCGAGACGAGCCTGCTGGGACGTAAACGAGAGCCCCTCTTGTACGAACTGATAGGCCTCAAGTGGATAGGGACCAGCCGCCCGAAGCAGGCTGCGAAGTTGATCGTGATTGACTTGCTCACTCATGGTCTGATGGGTTCCGGGGGGCGAAAGGGGCCGCAAGGGCGAACCCCGATGATATCGGGCGTTGCCCCAAATCGCCGTGACAACTTTCCATTTTGTCGATTCCTTGGCCTAAAAAGCGACATTGGAGCATCTCAGCCCCCCATCCGCTCATGGAGAACGTGCCTATGAAACGGCCAGAAGGGGATGCGCTCACCAGCAACTGCGCTCTCTGCTGTTCGCCTATTGGGTTGAGCGGCACAGGCACTGCGGTCCATCATCTCTCCGCAACACATCTGCGAGCATCGCCTCTGCACTTACCCCCTGAGCGGGGCACGCGATCACCCCTGCCGCCTCGTTTCCAAGCGTCGCCACGGCCGGATCGAGGTCCAGTGCCGCCGCCCCGTGCGTCGTTGCCATCGCAAGCAACAGCCGAGCATCGACGCCGTCCCGCCGAAACAGCAACCGCATGTCATCGAGCACACTCAATCGATCGGGTGTCTCCAGACACAAGAGCGAATCTGTACCGAGGCAGACGTTGACACCGGCCTCGTGCAGTATTCGCCACGGATGCTCGGCCAACTCCGGCGGCGCGTGCCCGAACGCCGCGCTCGCCCGGGGGCAGTACACAACCCGCACGCCGGAATCCGCGAGCATCTGCACGTGCCGCGGCTCGATCCAGTTCACATGGGCGCACAAGAACCGCCCTCGCCCAAGCGGCTCGAGCAAGGCGTCAATCGGATGCGCGCCCGGCACTTCCACCGATCTGTCCCACACACCGATGTCCTGCTCCAGCATCTCCCGCAGCGGCCCGGTGCCGGATCGACACACCTCGACCTCCGCCAGCGTTTCAGCAAGATGGGTCATCAGCGGTACACCGAGTTGGGCAGCAGCCGCGAACACGCGTGGTCCACATGAATACGGCGCGTGGGGCGAAA
>DOVP01000287.1 GCA_003520025.1 Phycisphaerales bacterium | reverse complement strand
TGCTTGACGTCGGTGACAACGTCCCAGCGTTCGCGGAGTTCCGTCCAGAGTTTGTGAGCGATTTCGGGCATGCCATCCTTGCCCACCAGCGGGAAGACCGCGGCTTGGATCGGCGCGATGCTTGGATGGAAGGCCATGTACACCTTGCTCGCTCGGTCCGGGTCCGGCGTATATGCCTCACACAGCAGCGCGAGCGTGCCTCGGCTGAGTCCTGCGCTTGGCTCGATGACGTGTGGGATGTACCGCTCGTTCTTGGCCTGATCGAAGTAGGCGAGTTTCTTCTTGCTGAACTCCTGATGCCGCGTGAGGTCGTAGTTTCCGCGGTGCGCGACGCCCTCGAGTTCGCCGAAGCCAGGAAAGGTGAATGGGAAGCGATATTCGATGTCGAAGGTGCCGCAGCCCTCCTTGGCGTAGTGCGCCAATTCGTCGCTGTCATGCTTTCGCATCAGGATGTTGTCGCTGGTGAGCCCGATCGACTGCCACCATTTGCTGCGGGCATCGCACCAGAACTCGAACCACTGCTCGGCTTCGTCTTCATGGCAGAACCACTCGATCTCCATCTGCTCGAACTCGCGGGAGCGGAAGATGAAGTTCCGCGGCGTCACTTCGTTGCGGAAGGCCTTGCCGATCTGCGCAATGCCGAATGGCACCTTGACCCGCATGGTGTCGACGACGTTGCCGAAGTTCAGGAAGATGCCTTGCGCGGTTTCGGGTCGGAGGTAGACCTTGCTGTCTTCGCTCTTGATGGCACCGGCGTAGGACTCGAACATCAGGTTGAACATCCGCGGCTCGGTCAGTGTGCCGACGGTCTTTGTGTCGGGGCCCACAGTGATGCCCAGTTCTTCAGCGGAGAGATCGGTCAATGCGCACGTGTCGAGTTCTTCGTCTTCGAGGGTGCGCTTGACGTACTTCTCGAGCTTCTTTCGTGCTGTTGCGAGTGACTCCTCATCGCCGTCGATGAATGCGTAGATCTGCCCAGACTTGTCCCCGGCAATCCCGAGGCACAGCAGGTGATCTGCCCGATATCGTGATTTCGATTCTCGGCAGTCCACCATCGGGTCATTGAATCCGCCGACGTGGCCGGATGCTTCCCAGGCCCGTGGGTTCTGAATGATGGAGGAGTCGAGCCCGACGATGCTGACCTCATTTCCATCCGGCCCCAATGGCGGCCGCTTGACCATGTCACGCCACCAGCGGTCCCGCAGGTTGTTCTTGAGGGCGGTGCCGAGCGGTCCGTAGTCCCAGAAGCCGTTGATGCCGCCGTAGATTTCGCTGGCGGGATAGATGAAGCCTCGGCGTTTGCATAGCGAGACGAGCTCGTCCATGGAATAGGTTTGCATCGTGTCAGGCATCAGGGAATGGTACTCGCCGCCTGCGAGGGCGAAGCCATCGCCAACCTGATCGCGAGTTCGACGGCCGCTTTCATGGACGATGGATCGGCCTGACCGCGGCCAGCGATGTCGAAGGCAGTGCCGTGGTCGGGACTGGTGCGGACGAAGGGGAGGCCGACACTCCAGTTGACAGCGCTGCCTTGTCCGAGCAGTTTCAGTGGAATGAGTCCCTGATCGTGATACATCGCGACGACCAGGTCGAATTCTCCGCCGACGGCGCGACGAAAAAGCGTATCGGCGGGGAAGGGGCCGCTCACATCGACGCCGCCTGTGGTCGCCATCTCGATCGCAGGTGCGATGACCTTCTCTTCTTCCCATCCGAGCACACCGCCTTCGCCAGCATGTGGATTGAGACCGCACACGGCGATCCGGGGCTGCCGGATACCAAGAAGCCTGCACGCCTGAGCGCCGCGGTCGATGGCATCAAACACGCGGCCAATCGTCAGAATGTCCCGCACTCCCATCAGTGGCACATGGACGGTCGCGAGCGCTACACGCAGATGTGGCGACACGAACACCATCGAGACCTGTTTGGCTTTGGACCGGTGCGCGAGCAGTTCGGTGTGGCCGGGCCAGTTGAAGCCGGCAAGCGACCAAGCTTTCTTGCTGATGGGCGCGGTGACGATGGCATCGAGTTTGCGAGGGTCATCTTGGGCGCGCGTGGCGTCTCGGATCGCCAGTTCCACCCAATGTTTCGAGGCTGCGCCGGTCCGCTTGTGGGGTCCGCGAGGAGTGTCCAGCAAATCACCGTGAAGGTCATCATCAAGCACGATCGGGGTGTCGGTCAGGGGTTTGTCGGCATGGTCCGCCATGCAGGCTCGGAACCAGTCGGGGCGTCCGCCGATTTGCTCGCATGCGAGCGTAAGCGCCGCGCCGCCGCCATAGATGACGAGTCGGCCGCGGCGGCGAAGCGATTTGTCGCTGAGGCAGGATGCCACAATCTCCGGGCCAATCCCGGCCGGATCACCCATTGTGATGCCGATGAGCGGTCGATGTGTGGGCGGTGTGTCCATGAATCCGTATCGTAGGGAAACTCATGACCGGACCAACGGACAAAGTGGCGAAGCTTGCTGCGGCGATCTTCCACAGGGCAGACATGACGTCGCTGCGACGTGCTATCGAGGAGGCGAGGGTTGCCTGTGGAGGTGGCCCGCTGCCGTCCATGGCGACGGTGCGGCGGCACCTTGAGGCACTTCGTCAATCATCCATTGGAATGGACGAGTGGGTTGCTTCGCGCCTTGGGAGGCTGGAAGCAATCGATGAATTGCTACAGACGGTCGCGTTCATCGGACCGGACAGCGTGTGCTATGTCGTTGGCCGCGCAGCCGAGGGCCATGTCGATGACACCGGGCCGGCGCATCTTCGGCTGGTCGGCAGCAGGGAATCGGCGATGGTCATCGACGATCTGGAGTCACAGGGCTTCTCTCCGTGCGAAGTGTCCAGTGTGACCACCCGACTCGGCTCGGTGGCGGTTGTGCATCTTGATGACGGTGACTTGCGTGTCGATTTGATGCTGTTGCCGGATGTCCCCGCTGCTCATGCCGCGATCAATCTGGTGAACGGTCGTCCCGTGGCCTTGGAGGATGAGGTTGGATTCGCCAAACTCATTCAGAAGGCACGAGGCGACAGTTCTGTGTCTTGAATAGTGAGTCTTGCGGTCAACACGGTCCCCAGGCCGCGATCAGGATCAGCATGTCATCGACACCGACGAGTCCATCGTCGTTGAAGTCCCAAGCCGCATCATCGGTTCCGAATGCGGCGATCATGGCGAGCAGGTCGTGTATGTCCGCGATGCCGTCAGGCATGCCGTCCCCAAGGCATTCGCAATCGGAGTCGAAGGAGTTGTTGCCGAGATCGGTCCACGAACCTGAAATATCGGCCGAGCCGCTGCCGCAGAAACTGGTGTCGGCAAGGCCTGCAGTGGACGGCCACACGAGGGCCACCGCCGGAGCGCCCGTGTTTCGGAATACGCCACCATCAAGCGTCAGATGGACTTCGCCTTGCACATGGATCCCGACGCCTTCGTGGTCTTCGAACGTGCAGCCAAGCAGGTCCACGTCGTTGAAACCCTCGGCCATGATGCCCTCGTTCACAATGCGCATGCCGGCGATCTCGTCCCCTGAGCCGTTGCGGAAGGTGCACT
>DOVP01000035.1 GCA_003520025.1 Phycisphaerales bacterium | reverse complement strand
GAGTCGATCCAGCGATTCGGCGGGCAACTCCGCGTCGTTTGCGGTGACGGGCAGCCTTCTGCGGCGATGTGCGTCACACACATAGACCGAAAACTCGCCGTCCACACTTCGCTTGAAGCAGCGGCGCGATCCTTTGCCAAGGGGCAAGCGGCATGATCGATCATTGGAAGCATGATGATGGCAGTGGAAGCGTCGCAACGGACATGCCGTTGGGGCAGTTGCTCATCGATCGCGGCCTGATCAGTGAGGCCGATCTGGAGCGGGCTCTGCAGTGGCAGGTCGAGCACGATCACCAGCACCTGCTGGGTGAGGTCGTTCAGCGACTTGAACTGGCGAGTGAAGAGGATGTCGTGCGCACACTCGCCGAGAGTTACGGCGTGCCTTTCGTGTCGCATGTCGCCAGAACCGCCGATCCGACCGTCATCGAGGTGCTCAGCCGCAAGTTCATCGAAGAACATCGTGTACTGCCGCTTTTCCTCGTGCGCGGCGTCTTGACTGTGGCGGTCATCGAGCCGAGCAACCTCTTCCTCGCTGAAGAGATGGCTCGCATCACCGGCCATGAGGTGAAGGTGGTTGCCGCGACCCGGACCGAGATCGAGAACGCGATCCGATCGTGGCTGCCGGCCGCCAACGTCTTCGTCATTGATGACATCTACGAAGACATCGCCGAAGAGGACTTCTCGGTCATCGAGCGGGAAGCGACCGAACTGGCGGACCTCGAGGAAGTCGCCGGGCACGGACCCGTCGTCAAACTCGTCAACTACATCATCTTCACCGCTGTGCAGGAAGGTGCTTCGGATATCCACATCGAGCCCGAGGATCATCGTCTTCGCGTTCGGTACCGCGTCGATGGACGTCTGTACGAAAAACTCTCGCCTCCTCACCGCATGCACGCCGCGATTGCCAGCCGCATCAAGATCATGTCGAGCCTCGACATCTCCGAGCGGCGTGTTCCGCAGGACGGCGACTTCAACGTGATGCTCGAAGGCCGTCCCATTGATCTGCGTGTGTCGATCATGCCGGGCAAGCACGGCGAGAAGGTCGTCATCCGTATCATCGACAGCCGCAACGCGAGCCTGACGCTCGATCAACTCGGGTTCGGCCCGAAGACGCTGGAAGCCTGGCGTGGCATCGTGACCTGTCCCAACGGTGTGGTGCTCGTGACGGGTCCGACCGGATCTGGCAAATCGACCACGCTGTACTCGGTGCTCTCAGAGATCAACACCGAGGACAAGAATCTCTCCACGATCGAAGATCCCGTGGAAGCACGCATTCCGGGAGTCAACCAGGCGCAGGTCAACACCAAGGCCGGGTTCACGTTCTCAGGTGCTCTGCGGTCCATGCTTCGCCAAGACCCCGACATTCTGATGGTCGGCGAAGTTCGTGACAACGAAACGGCGGGCATCGTCACGCAGGCGGCGCTCACCGGACATCTCGTATTCTCGACGCTCCATACCAATGACGCGCCCAGTGCCGTGACGCGTCTTGTCAATCTTGGTGTGGAGCCCTATCTCGTAGCGGCCACGTTGCGCGGTGTACTTGCGCAGCGGCTCGTTCGGAAGGTCTGCTCGCACTGCAAGGCGAAGTCGGAGCCGGACGAGCGGTTGGCCGCGACGATCAAGGCGGCTGGCGGGGACCCCGATGTTGTGTGGGAAGGGACTGGATGCAGTCACTGCCGCAACACGGGGTACGCCGGCCGGATCGGGATCTTCGAGTTGTTCGTGCCGGACGCAGAGTTGCTTGAAGCAATCGCTTCCGGTGAGAGTTTGCAGTCGCTTCGCACCAGACTTGCTGAAGGTGGATTCCAAACCCTTCGCGAGGACGGCTGGGAGAAAGTGGCTGCCGGTCTGACGACTCCCGAAGAGGTGCTGTACGCAGCGAGCCAAGGATGAGTTTCAAGACCGTCAATACCGATCGGACCTACTCGTACCGGGCCCGCGCCGAGGACGGCGAGGTTGTCACGGGGACCGTTTCTGGTTCGACACCCGATGACATCGCCGCCATCCTGCGGGCCGATGGACTTGTTCCGACGGCCATTCGAAACGCTGGTGCCGCCTTGCCGGACTTCGATGCCGACGAGATCCGTCGCGGCGAAGCGGCGCGGCGTATTCGCCGTGACGACGTCGCGGTGTTCTGCCAGCAACTCGGTGTCATGCTTGATACCGGCGTGCCGTTGCCCGAGGCGCTTGAGGCCTCACGTGTGCAGTGCCGCCGCAAGGAATTCGCTCATCTGGTGGGAGAGATTCACATCGATGTCTGTGGCGGTACGCCGCTTTCGCGTTCGATGGCCCGCTGGCCCAAGGTCTTCCCACCGATCGTCGTGAGTCTGGTCCGCGCTTCCGAGGCATCCGGCACCATGGCGCTCATGCTCGGCCGTGTCGGCGAATACCTCGTCCGCGAGGAGCGGACCCGCAAGCAGGTCAAGGGTGCCGCGACCTATCCGGCATTCATGCTTGGAAGCGCCGTACTCATTACAGCCTTCATGCTCGTGGTGATTCTGCCGAAGTTCTCGGCCATCTACGAGCGGAAGGGCGCCGAACTTCCTGGCGCCACCAAGGTCATGATGGCCCTCGGCGATGCGATTCGAAACGGGTGGCCGATCTGGTTGCCGGCGATTGCCGCGATCGGATTTGGTTTCTTCCTGTGGCGACGCAGCAACGCGGGTCGCCGCATCATCGACTGGTGCAAACTCAACGCGCCCATCGTCGGCCGCCTGACCGTCACCCTCTACCTCGCCCGCGCAAGCCGCACCATGTCCACCCTGCTCGCAGGCGGCGTCGGTCTGATCGACGTCATCCGCATCTGCCGGGGCGTGACCGACAATGTCGTCTTCGATCGGATGTGGCAGGACATGGAAGCCCGCGTCCGCGACGGCAAGGAGTTGACTGGCGCGGTCACCGATTCCAAATGGATTCCCGCCGGCGTCGGCGCGATGATGTCTTCCGGCGAGCGAAGCGGTCAGTTGCCAGAGGTCATGGAAAAGATCGCGACTCGTTGCGACGATGAACTCGAAGCCGGCATCAAGCAGGCAACGTCGATGATTGAGCCCATGCTCATCGTCTTCATGGGCCTTCTCGTTGGCGCGGTCGCCATGGCGCTCCTCCTGCCCATCTTCAAGATGAGCAGCGTGGTCGCAGGCTGAGTTTCTCACCCAATCCACGGCACAATGGACGACGAGAGAGCGGTGTGTGGCTTTCTCGGGTGCCCTCATTGCAGAGTGTTCGCCGATGCGACATACTGAACCTTCACCGGGCAAGCGTTCCGCCCGAGTTGAGGGGCGATTATGGAAAGCGACGAAAAGGTCCGCGTCACACGTTTGCTTGATGCGGCTGGTTCGGGTGATTCCCGTGCTGCCTCGGCGTTATGGTCAGAAGTCAACCAAGAACTGCGATCCATGGCGACCGGCCTGCTGGCGAAGGAACGTCCCGGCGTGACCTTGCAGCCGACCATGGTGGTCAACGAGGTGTTCTTGCGGATGTGGGCCGGGCGGGACGAACCACCTCGTTTCGAGGATCGGCGGCATTTCTTTGGCAGCGTTTCTCGGGTGATGGGGCAGTTTCTCGTTGATCATGCCCGGAGCCGTGATCGGCTGAAGCGGGGGGGCGGCCAGCGTCCGGTTTCTCTGGAAATCTGTGATGGAGAACTCAGAGGGCCTGATTCGGTAGATTCTGATGAAATTGCCTGCCTGCTCGGCGCCTTGACGGCGCTTGAACTGGAGGCCCCCCGCAGGGCCGAAGTGGTATGGCTCCGTTATGTTGTGGGGCTGAACATTGAGCAGGTTGCCACGATCTTGGCAGTATCTCGCCGGACCGTGATCGATGACTGGCGGTTTGCGCAGGCATGGTTGCGACGAAGGCTGGCTGATGGAGGCTCTGAATGAGCATGGACCCCGATCGATCACAAGCCGTCTTTCTTGCTGTGCAAGGTCTGCCCAAGGCAAATCGCCAGGCCTTCCTCGATGGTGCCTGTGGTTCCGATGCTGCGTTGCGGGCGGAAGTAGAGTCGCTCCTCGCTCATGCGCCGGAGAAAGAAGAAGAAGTTCATACCGCGGTTTCACCAAGCGGATCGAGCAAAGGGTCTTCGGGCGGTTTGGATCCTCAAGCGAATATCGGTAGCCTCATTGACCGGTATCGCATTCGTGGGGTTCTTGGGGAAGGGGGCTTTGGGGTGGTCTACCGGGCCGAGCAATCAGAGCCGGTTCGCCGCGAGGTCGCGCTCAAACTGATCAAGCCAGGGATGGATTCCAAGTCTGTCTTGGGGAGATTCGAGGCCGAGCGGCAGGCCCTTGCGATGATGGATCACCCTGGGATCGCTCGGATGCTCGATGGCGGGATGACCGATGATGGGCGGCCTTACTTTGTCATGGAGTACGTCCGAGGGATTCCGATCACGGCCTTCTGCGACATCAATCGACTGGATCTCAAGGGTCGCCTCGATCTCTTTCTGGAAGTCTGCCACGCGGTGCAGCATGCGCATGGAAAGGGAATCATTCACCGCGACCTGAAGCCGTCGAACATTCTGGCGGCGTACGACGGTGAGGACATGGTTATTAAGGTCATCGACTTTGGTATTGCCAAGGCGCTCAACCAGCGGCTTTCCGATGCGACTGTGGCCACCATGGAAGGTCGCCTCATCGGCACGCCGGAGTACATGAGTCCCGAGCAGGCTGAACAGTCGGCATTGGACGTCGATGCTCGCAGCGACATCTATTCGCTGGGTGTGATTCTGTACGAGTTGCTCGCAGGTCGCTTGCCATTCGAGGCATCCGAACTGCGGAGTGCCGGCCTGAACGAGATCCAGCGCATCATTCGCGAGGACGATCCACCGCGGCCGAGTCTCCGTTACGACGAGTTGCGATCCAGTTCCGCAGATTTGTCGGAAGAAGTCGCCAAGTCCCGCTCGCTCGGCGCTCGGTTGCTCATGCGACGGCTGCGGGGGGACCTGGACTGGATTGTGATGAAGTGCTTGGAGAAGCCGCGACCGCGTCGTTACCAGGCGGTTGTCGCGTTGGAGGCGGATATTCGGCGGTATCTCGTCAACGAACCGGTCGAAGCGGGGCCACCCGGGGCCATGTATCGCCTGCAGAAGTTTGCCCAGCGCCGAACGGGCTTGCTCGTCTCGCTGGTGGCCATCTTCCTGGTCCTGGTGGCGGGCGTGGTGGTGTCTCTTGCCTTTGCTGTCGAGGCGTCCCGCCAACGTGACCTTGCCAACCAGCGGTACGAAGAGGTTAAGACCCTGGCTGGTGATGTGATGTCTGACATCTACGACGAGATCTACAAGAAAGACAATTCTCTCGAGGCACGAGAGCAGTTGGCCAAGGCGCCCCTGAAGTCGCTCGAAACGCTGCATGACAAGTCGAGCGATGACCCTGAACTCCAGGCATTCATCGCCGAGAAGTACAAGCAACTCGGGGATACCGCCGGTGGCACCCGAAGTGCCAGCAGGGGCGAGACCAGCGAAGCCCGGGCGTTGTATCTCAAGGCCATGGCGATCAACCAGCGGTTGATCGATGAGGGCTACGAGACGGCGGAGGCGAAGCTGGCACTGGTTGCCAGCCACCGCTCGTTGGCGGACTTGGACAAGAAGGAAGACAACCACGAGGCAGCCCTTGACCAGTACAGGAAAGCCCTGGGCCTTGCCAAGCCATTGTCAGACGGCCTTGCTCAATCGGATCCGCTGTACCTCCAGGCTTGGCGAATCGTGGCATCATTGCTGCGCAGCATCAGTATCGAACAGGCAGCGCTGGGTCATTCGGCGGAATCCGAATCGTCTTTCCAGGAATCCCTTGTCATTCGTCGTCGGTTGTATCAGTCAGATCCGAATGAACAGACCGAGCGGGACCTTGGAAGTGCGATCAACAACCAGGGGTTCCGCCAGGCTCAGGCAGGCGATTTCGAAGCTGCGATGGCGTCCTATACCAAGGCGCTCGAGTTGCGCAAGAAGGCGGATCGTGAGTGGCCCAGTGATACCACTCGCCGCGACCTGGCTTGGACAAACTGGTACGTTGGTGACGGGATGGTCAATCTGGACCGCGATTCGGAAGCTTCCGGGTACTACACCACCGCGATCGAACTCATGACCGAGGCCTGCAAGCGCAACCCGAAGGACGCCCGGAGTCGTCACAACCTCGGACAGATGACGGCCGAACTGATCAAGCCCGCCTTCACCGGACCGAAGGCACTGGAAGCTTGCCGCAAGGCCCTGGAAGTCAAGGGGCTCAGCGTAACAACGCAGGATCAGTTGCAGCAACTGATCGTTCGGCTTTCCAGCCCGTAATCGGACACGGCGATTGCTATGGACACGGTCCCCAGGAACCGAGTAACTGAAGCAGATCTTTTATGGTGTAGGGATCGCTCCAATCGGCGAGCAGCAAGAGTAGGTCGCTGATGTCAACGACCTCGCTTCCATCAAGATCGTCTGGACAGGCAGGATCGCTTCGAACGAGTCCCAGTGTTCCTGATTCGCCGCGGAGGCCACTGCCTGCGTCGTTGATGGTCACTAGGTCGGGTACGCCATTACTGTCCAGGTCGCCGTCATCGACAAGTACCGGGATGCCCTTGATCGTGAAACCCTCGGCGGGTGCAATCAGCAGCTGCTCGTAGTTGGTCAGGTTGGAGTCATTGCGCAGGACGTACAGCC
>DOVP01000094.1 GCA_003520025.1 Phycisphaerales bacterium | reverse complement strand
ACCGAGTAGAACTCGCCGACACTGTCATCGCCCTTGAGGACGCATGAGGGATACTTCCAGGTCATTGCCGAACCGGTTTCGACCTGCGTCCACGAGATATGGCTGCGATCGCCTGCGCACAAGCCGCGTTTGGTAACGAAGTTGTAGATGCCGCCCACACCATTCTCATCACCGGGATACCAGTTCTGAATGGTCGAGTATTTGATTTCGGCGTCTTCCATCGCGATCAGTTCGACCACCGCGGCGTGCAATTGGTTCTCATCGCGTTGTGGCGCGGTGCATCCTTCGAGATAGGAGACATACGCGCCTTCAGCGGCCACGATGAGGGTCCGCTCGAACTGACCGGTGTTCATCTGGTTGATGCGAAAATAGGTGCTGAGTTCCATCGGGCAGCGGACACCTTTGGGGATGTACACAAAGGATCCATCAGTGAAGACGGCGGCGTTGAGGGCGGCGAAGAAGTTGTCGGTGCGGGAGACGACCTTTCCGAGATACTTCTGGACGAGTTCGGGATGTTCCTGCACGGCTTCGGAGAAAGAGCAGAAGATGACACCTGCTTCTTTGAGTGTGTCACGGAATGTCGTTGCGACCGACACACTGTCGAATACTGCATCGACTGCAACGCCTGCGAGCGCGGCCCGCTCCTCGAGCGGAATGCCGAGTTTCTCGTAAGTTTCGAGCAGTTTCGGATCGACCTCGTCGAGGCTCTTCGGGCGGTCCTCATCGCGTTTGGGCGCCGAGTAGTAGGAGATGGCTTGGTAGTCGATCGGTCGCCAATCGTGGTCGGGCCAGTGCCCCCACGCGGGTTCGGTCATTTCCTTCCACTTGGCGTACGCTCCGAGCCGCCACTGAAGCAGCCACTCGGGCTCCTGTTTGCGAGCGGAGATCGCGCGGATGACCTCTTCGTTCAGCCCTGGCGGCAGCGTGTCCGCATCGATATCGGTGACGAATCCCCACTTGTAGTCCGACTGCTCGGCCCACTGGTCCAGAGTTGTGTTGGGGTCGTCGGGCATGGCTCGTCGATCTTGTCGTGGCGGAGGCGTTTCTTGATACCGAATCTCAAGAAGAGCCGCTCGCCGATGGGGAATCCACTATAATAGCCGTTTTGGGTGATAATTGAGCCCCCGATCAGGAGTCCCACCATGTCCGTGACCATCACCGAAACCGCCGCGAGAGAGATCGCCAGCATCGTTCGCCAGCAGGACCTCGATACCGAGGCTATCCGCCTTCGCGTAGGCGTCAAGGGCGGTGGTTGCTCAGGATTCTCGTATTTGCTCGATTTGACCGAGACGGTTCGTGATTCCGACGAGGCATGGGATTTCGACTACACGCTTGAGAGCAAGGATGGTGATTCTGAGCCCTTCAAACTCCGTGTCATCTGCGATCCCAAGAGCCTGCTGTATCTCAACGGCACTGAGATCGACTTCAAGGACGAAATCATGGGCCGCGGCTTTGTCTTCAACAACCCCAACGCGACCAGCAGTTGCGGGTGCGGAAGCAGTTTCAGCGCGTAGCGGGGCGAAGTAGCTCAGGCATCCCAGTCGGAAATTGGCGTTGGCAGTCGCATGACGCGATCGAGGTCGATGCAGAGTCCGGGTTCGCATTCGAATTGATCGCTGATGGCGAGCGACGCGGCGGGTCTGGCACCGATCCAGAGTCGTGTGAAGGCGCCGACCGAGGCGGCGAGTGTCTGGAGCGTGTCCTCGGATCCGGACTCGATGGATGACTTCGGCCCGAACGTGACGACGTATGAGCCGGCGAGGCCCTTCCACGTCGCGTCCGCGGGCAGCCACTCGGTGATTGGATCATGGAGTTGCAGGTTGAAGCGCACGGTTTCTCCCGGCAACTGAACCGCGGCAATGCACGCATCGAGGTCGAGAATTCTGATTTGTTCCCACGCATTGCTTCGAGGTTTCATGTCGAAGGTGCCGCCATCTCGACTTCGCAGCGTGAGGAATGGAGTTTCAAGCATGTCTTGCAGCTGCACATGAGGCGGATCCGCGATGGCGATGCCGTGGACCTGATCGCCAAGTGACTTGAGTACACTCAGCAGTTCAATGAACTGCTCTGGAGTTTCATAGGCCATCCAATCAACGTTGTAGGGCCCATGCTCGCCCTTGGGTTTCACGAACATGCAGTGACTGAGACGACCATCGTCGCTGTTGAAACCAAGGCCGAACTTGCTCTTCTCCCAGGCCATCTCACAGCGGGTCGTGCCGACACCATCGAGATTGCAGGCGCCGTGCCATCGCATGCGGCGGAGTCGGCATGCATGCATGTCTTCTGCATCATCAGCGGTGAGCCGCCGGGGCACGCGTGCCAACTTGGGTACTTGCAATCTGCATGGATCAATCGTGCTTGACCGCACGTAACCGAGCGATCCGAAGCCGAGGCGGTCGTAGAAACCCTGATCGAAGACGCCGAGCCGACCGACCGCGGCGCCGCTGCATGCCGCTCGCTCAAGCACACTGGCGGTTGTGGCGAGCGCCAGCCCTCGCCCACGAGCGATACGGCTCGTTCCGACGCCGGTGATGAAACCGACCGGAACATCTTTCTCGAGATATCGCAAGTTGCCGCTGCGACAGACCGCGAAGGACTCGGCCTCACCATTCAACTCAGCGACGAGGACATCGCATTCGCTGATGTAACTGTCGAAGAGTGCACCGGTCTCCTTCTCATCTCCGAGGCCCCAGCCAATCTCCTCCATGATTCTGATGCACGGCAGCCGGTCGCAATCCGGGTTGTAGGGGCGGATGGTGGCACACGGCATGGCCCCGATGATATCGGTCGCGGCCCGACCGCCATCGGCGGCGATCGTGCGGTAGCGGGCAATCCGCTATCCTTCTCGCCCATGGCCCACCAGTCCTCCATGACAGCCAAATCCATACTTACGAACATCGTCTGCGTGTTCATCGTGGCTCCCATCGTGACGGCCCTGATTGTGTGGGGGGCGTGGGTGCTGCGGCCAGATCCGCCGCCGCAAACATCGTCGCTCGATGCGATGCCAAGCCACACGGCAGACATCCGCCCCGCACCGCAGACGCCGGTTTCGGGGCGGACGGTCTATATGGCCAGTTGTGCTCGCTGCCACGGACCATCGGGCGACGGCAAGGGAACCGAGCAACTCGATCGACCGGCCCGCTCGTTCCTCGCAGGTGGATTTTCGTTTGGAAACACGCCCGAGGCCGTGCGACGCGTCGTGCAGCACGGCATCGCGGGTACGCCGATGCCAGGCTTTGCGCGGACACTCAACGCGCAGCAGGTGCAGGCCGTCACGAAGTACGTGATCGGACTGGCGCCCCCCGCGCCTCCGGCAAGCGATGATGCCGAACTGGTGGTGCAGAATCGGCCCTTGGTGCTTCGTGGGATGCTGCCGGCTCGCGGGGCGTTGGAGGGCGATCAACCCCGCGGCCTGCTGATTGGCGGGATCGACGGGCTCACGCTCGCCTACGACGTGGATGAAGTGCGATTCCGCGCGGCTCGACAAGGCGGCTTCGCAGCCCGCACCGACTGGGAAAATCGCGGCGGGACACCGCTGCAGCCACTGGGCCGGGTGATCCACTGGGCGGCCCCACGGTCCGTATTCAGCATCGACGGGCGCAGCGTTCCGGCCGAGTTTCTCGGTACCACCATTCGCGATGGAGTGGCAGCGATTCGGATGCAGATCCCGGGTGTTCGCATCAAGGAGCACGCGGCGATCACGAGCGTGGGGGAGTTGCCCGGATACGTTCGCACACTGGTCTTCGATGGAGACGCATCGGCTATCACCATGATGTTGCCATCGCAAGGTGTCCCCCGATACCTCGGGCGCGGAGAAAGTTCGGAGTGGTGGCGTGACGGTGGAGATCTCATTGGTATCCGCGGCGCTGCAGAAGTGGAGGCCGCCGGTGTTCGGTTGCCGGCCAGCGGCACTCTCGACATCATCGTGCTTCCGGCTGCGGACATCGATCAAGCCATCCGCGCCGGGATTCCCGGCTTGGAGTCCGCGACATGATGCTGCCGGTCGCGGTCATGTTGGTTGCGTCCGGAGGCGATGCGGGCTGGGTCGTCGAATCGATACCGACGCCCGAGGGTGAGATTGTCGAGGTCGGCGGGATCGCCTTTCGGGGTGATGACACGATCGCGGTGAGCACACGACGCGGTCGAGTATGGCTGGTGGAAGGTGGGCTCGACCAGGATCCCTCTGATGCAACATGGATCCGCTTTGCCGACGGGCTCTACGAAGGGCTCGGACTCGATGTAGATGGCGATGATCTGCTGGTGCTGCAGCGAGGCGAACTTTCGCGTCTGCGGGATGTCGATGGCGACCAACTCGTCGATGACATCGAATTGGTCAGTGATGACTGGGGGCTCTCCAGCAACTACCACGAGTTTGCGTTCGGCCTCCCGCGCGATTCCGATGGCAATCGATATGTGTCCTTCAATCTCGGATTCATGCAGCCGGACTGGTGGCACGGGAAGGCCGTCGTGCCCTATCGAGGCTGGATCATGCAGGTCGCGCCGGATGGCACGACCATTCCGTGGGCGCATGGCTTTCGCAGTCCGTGCGGCTTGGGATTTGATGCCGAGGGCCGACTGCTGGCGACGGACAACCAGGGCGACTGGATGCCGTCATCGCCCATCTACGTAGTCCAGCGAGATGGATTCCATGGTCATCCGGCAGGTCTGCGATGGACAGAGTCGTATCGCGCCGAAGGCCGTGAGCCGGACGACAAGGAGCCAGTCGATCTCGATCGTGTTCCCGCGGCGATCTGGATTCCCTATGAATGGTCCCGTTCGACGGGCAACCTCGTGACGGATACGACTGGCGGAGCCTTCGGCCCGTTTGAGGGTCAGATCTTCGTAGCCGAACTCACGACCGGTCAAGTGCTCCGCGCCGAGATCGAAGACATCGACGGCGTATCGCAGGGTGCGGTGTGGCCATTCATGGATCGCGTTGGATCTGTGGCGCGGGTTGCGTTTGCCCCGGATGGATCACTTGTGTGTGGTTTGACCAACCGTGGGTGGGGCGGCCTTGCGCCCGGACACGGTGTGCGGCGCATCCGCTTTACCGGACAAGTGCCGATGGAGATGAAGCATGTGCGGCTGGTACCTGGCGGCTTCAACATAGAGTTCACACATCCGGTGGCTGGGGACATTGAACCGTCGCAGATTCACATCGACACCTATGACTACAACTGGTGGTGGAAATATGGATCTCCTGAGAAGAGAAGGAATGAACTTTCGGTCAGTGCGACATCGCTGTCAGCCGATCGGCGAACGCTACACGTATCGGTGCCGATGCTTCGTGCTGGCCGGGTGGCGAGGCTACAACTTCGCGGCGTTGTGGGTGAGGGAGATCGCCCACTGCAGCACGAGGAAGTTGCGTACACAATCAACCGACTTCCGGGCGGCCCTACCGGACAGGTGTCCAAGAAAGTCGCTGCGCCGACGGAATCAGACTCGATCGAGGAGGAGTCGGGCTGGCTGCGATTGACTTGGGGTAATCCTACGGACATGTGGGAGGGCGGTTGGCGACTTGCCGAAGCCAAACTTGATCACACGGACCGCAGGAGATTTGTGCAGACATCGGGGCAGGATGTATTGGTCAACGATGAAGCGCCGGATGATTTTCAACTCCGCGCCGCACCTCCCGATGGTCGTGTCACAGTGGCCATCATGCTCCCCAAACTCGGCGAGATATCCATGGGACTGCCGGGTGATGCAAGATTGATTGTCCGTGACCTCGACGGCCGAGGAAGTGTCGAGATACAGAATGCTGCCGGGTCGACGCTGGCCAGTGCCAATCGCGATGTGTGGCGGGGCCCTGGACAGTGGCATCAGCTGGAGGTTGATGTCCGCAGCGGGGTGGTCGGTGGGGTATGGCTCGATGACATGTTGATCATAGAAGCAGTATCGCTCCCGGACGGTGGTGATTCAAACTGGCTGCGATTTTAC
>DOVP01000112.1 GCA_003520025.1 Phycisphaerales bacterium | reverse complement strand
TACACACCCCCGGAATACACACCCACCTGGAATACACACCATGGCGTTGATGGATCTTGGGCGGTACCCGAGTCCTTACAACGGTGCCCGCATGCCGATTTCCACGGTGCGGCGGGGGGGAAGATCAAGCAGGTCGGGAAGGACCGTGGCGTTTCGGAGAAGGTAGGCAAATATGGCGACCCGCCATCGAGCCATGCCGCGGTGGTCGGTCGCAATTGCCACCTGATCGCGGCGGACCCAGAAGGTCGTAACCTTGGGGTCGGCGGGGACGCCCCGCTCTGCCGCATCTCGCATGATGCTTGGGAGATCTGCTTTTTGGAGATAGCCGAAGCGAACCTCGGCCGTCCACACGCCCTGCTCATTCGATTTCAGTCGGAGCCGATGCTGGTGCGGCACGCGAGGAACGCGAGACGCATGCAGATGCACGATGACAATCGTCTCGGGGAGTACCGGCACGTGCCGCTGCAACTTCCGGATCGTAACCGGCGTGATGCCCCGATCACGACCAAAGAACACGCCGGTTCCGGGGCATCGCACCACCTCATCTGCATCGAGCGACTCGACGAAACGTTCCAATGGAAGCCCATCCTCAAGCCTCCCGCGGTTGATCAGATACATCCCCTTCTTCCACACCGCCACGATCATCAGTACAAGGGCCGCTACGAGCAGGGGCACCCAGCCACCGGATGGAATCTTCAGGATGTTCGAGCCGAGCAGTGCCAATTCGATGGACAGCAGCACAACCAGCAGCGGACCGAGATACCACCACGACCACTTCCACCGCCTGCTTGCCACAACGCCGAACAGGATGGTTGTCAGCACCATGACACCCGTCACCGCAAGTCCATACGCGGCAGCGAGGGATTCGGCAGAACCAAACAGCAGCACAATCAGGATGCAGGCGATCGCCATCAGTAGATTAATGCCGGGCAGGTAGATCTGCCCTTCGACATCGGAAGTGTGAACAACGCGGAGTGCTGGCAACAACCCCCGCTGCATCAACTGCCGCGTCATGGAGAACACGCCGCTGATGATGGCCTGTGAGGCGATGATGGCAGCAAGCGTTGCGATCACCACCATCGGCACTCGCATGGCGCCTGGAGCGAGTGCGAAGAACGGGTTCCCGGCGGCCTCTGCCGATATGAGAACAGCGGCCCCCTGCCCGAAGTACGCCAGCAGCAGACTCGGACACACGACGATCCACCACGCAAGCGTGATCGCCCGCCTGCCGAAGTGGCCCATGTCCGCGTAGAGCGCCTCGCCACCGGTGACACACAGCACGACGCCGCCGAGCATCAGAAAGGCCGTCATCGGTGATGCTGCGATCAGGGACACCGCATAGAGCGGAGAGATCGCCTCGAGAACCGCCGGTGCTTTGATGATCTGCTGCAGGCCCAGCACCGCAATCAGAATGAACCAGCCGAGCATGAGCGGCCCGAGCAGCCATCCCAGTACGCCGCTGCCGAACCGCTGCATCACGAAAATGCCCAGCACGATGAAGGCCGAAGCAACAAGAATCCAGTGTGGCTGGGTCTTGGCCTCGGGGGGAACCAATCCCCCCATGGAACTGAGCACGCTGATAGCCGGTGTAATGATGCCATCCCCGTACAACAGGGCCGCTCCAATCAAGGCGATCCAGAGCAAGACACCTCCGCCACGACGGGGCGTTTCGTCTTCATCCGGGGCCGCCAGTGCCAGCAGGGCCAGCAGACCACCTTCACCGCCATTGTCCGCCCGCATGAGCAGCGCGATGTACTTGATGCCAATGATGATCACAACCGCCCAGACCATCAGCGAGAGTGCCCCCATGACATGGGCCTCGGCCGTCTGCTCGCCGCCTGCGAACTGAAGCGTTGCTCGCAGCGCGTACAGCGGGCTGGTCCCGATGTCCCCAAACACCACCCCGAGCGCCCCGAGCGCAAGCAGGGGCGTTCCCTTCCTGATGCGAGGGGTTGACATGCCGCGCACGGTAGCACATCCAGATCAGGTATCGCCTCGCCATCCGACCTTGCCAAAAACGGTCGGATACCGTCCGAGGGTTGAGGCTACGGAGTTACAGATCTGCTGCTGGCCCCCGCGGACTATCTGAGTCCCCGCTACTGAGCGACAACAATCTCAACGCGGCGGCTCTGCTTCGAGGATGACATCGGGCGATCCGGGCCGTAACTCATCACGGCAATGTCACCAGCATCGATGCCCCTGCCTTTGAGGTAGTTCCGCACGGCCCAACCACGCTCGAATCCGAGGTGGTGGTTGCTCTTGTGCCCGCTCTTACGGATCGGGTCCGTGTCGGTATGGCCTGCAACGATGATCGAGTTGCCCGGATATTGGGCTCGCAGAATCTCCGTGACACGGTTCAACGAATTCTTTGCGGCAGTCTTGAGCGTGGTCCGCCCCGAGTCAAAGAGTACATCGCCCTCGACCGCAATCGTGATGTCATTGGGGCCGTAGGTCGCAGTGACACCTTCGATGTTGTCGAAACTGCCCGCACTCTGGGCCTGCCAACCCTCGGCCTGCGTGGCGAAGTCCTCGGCCTGATTGCGAAGATTCTCGTTGGCCTGCCGCAGTTCGCCATTTGCTGCATCAAGTGCCTTGTTCCGCTCATCAAGCTGTGTTCTGAGCTCGGTGTTCTCCTGCTCAAGCAGCGTCAGACGGTTCTGTTCCGCCTCACTGTCACAGCCCACCGAAGTCAAAGTGGCGGCCGCAAGGGCCAGAAGCAGTGGCATGGTCAGTCGCATGGTTGGGTTTCCTTTCCGCAACGAGTTCACGTTCTGTCGTTCCTTCGGTTCACTGGGGGATCCAAGTGGCATCCGGGAGCATTGAAACCGGTTTGAGGGCATCTGTCCAATGGTCCGAGTTGTCCACAGCGTCGACCAGCCCCCCAACAGGCATCTCGACCGTTGGCATCAGCACACGCCAAGCATCCATCAGGACAGGACGGCCAAGGAAAATCAACACCGTCGCCGCCGCCAGATGCGGGCCATAGGGCAACTCGCGTCTCACGCCGCCACGAAGCCGCCTGCCCAGCGCGGCAAGCACCGTCCACGCAAGACCAAAAAAGGGCGCAACGAAGAAGATGATGATTGGCAGAAACCAGCCGAAGACGGCCCCCACGGCGGCCAGCAGGTGGACATCGCCCAAACCCATCGCCTCTCGGCCGAAGGCCAGCGTGCCGAGAATCCGCACGCTCCACACGATTCCACCGCCGACCAGATATCCCAATAACGAGCCACCAACCGCCTGAAGCCACCGGGGAGGGACGCCATCGACGCCATTCAGCACCAGCCATCCCACAACGATTCCAACGACCACAGGTGTCAGATACAGCAGTTCAATTCCCATCTCGCGACGAGCGTGCGGGTATTCGGCCAGCACATCGCCCTCGGCGACATACTGCTCGTAATCAAAGAAACTCGGCCGAAGGATTCCGATGCCCTGGAGCACCGCAGCGACCCCAATCCCCAGCATGCCTCCGATGGCCGCGCCGGTGCCGCCCCACCCGGTTGCCGGAATCGGCCAGCCCAATCCAGCAGGACCGCTGTGCCGGGCAATCAAGGCCTGAACAAACCACAGCACCACGGCCACGCACGTGATGAATACGGGGATCACCAGCGGGATCATGAAGGTCCGCGCATCGATCACGGTCATGGAGAAGAGACCGGCGAACAGGAACGCCAACAGAACATAGGCTGGCCAACCCAGCGGGAACTGCTGGGTCGTCCACCATCGCCCGCCGACCTCCCACCACCAAGTTTGAGATGGGGTGCTCATGAACAGACAGAGGTACAAAGCAACGAAGGCCAGCGCGACCGCCAATTCGACGATCGGATAGACCGGACTGATCGGGGCACGGCAGTACCGGCACTTCCCTCTCAGAAGGATCCACCCCAGAATCGGCAGGTTCTCCCGAAAGAACCGCAGCCGCCCGCCGCAGATCGGGCACCGGCTCGGCGGCTGCGAGAGCGACATGCCCTGCGGCAACCGCCAGTTGACAACGTTGATAAAACTGCCAACACACGCGCCCAACACAAACACGAAGGCGATCCATGGACCGTGCGTGAGAAGCGTCTGCGAGCCGTCGCCGAGTGTCAACACGGGTCAGGAGGCATCCGCGGGTGAGTCGGTTTCTGTGGACTCAAGTTCCTGCTCGACCGCGTCCAAAACCGATCGGCACCGAGCAACGAGTGCCCGGCCGCGGCGATGGGCCACCATCGCCTCCTCAAGGCCGATCTTGCCCTCATCGATCTGCTCAATGATCGATTCAAGTTCGGCGATCGCTTCCTCGAAGCGGAGATCTGCGGGGTCGGCTGGTGTCTCGGGCATGGTTGGAGGATACGGGGTCAGGTCCCCTCCCGGGGGGATCATTCCGGGGGGATCATTCGCAAGCGTTCACTTTCGGCGTTGGTCCCCGGACGCGGGCCCCGTCTCATTCACCGTCGAGCGAATCGTCCCGACCGCAAGCCGTGACTGAATCTCAGACCCGACGCTCACTTCCTCGGCATTCCGAATCACCCCCCCATCGGCATCGGTCGTGACCGAATACCCACGAGCGAGCACCGCCTCGGGCCCAACCGCCTCCAGCACGCCTTGCCGCTCTTCCAGCGTGGCCTCTGCGCGGGCGAACGCTTTCCTCGCGGCGGCATCGAGTTGCTGGCGTTCCAAGAGCCGAACGCCGGCCAATACCCGGCCGGTGAGTACCTCGCGAAATTGCGAGGCGACGCGCTCGATCGCCTTCCGCCTGGCCGCGAGCACGGCGTGAGGCCGCCGAGCGAGCAACGCGGACTCGGCTCGAAGCAGTCGCTGTCGAGCTGCATCAGCGCGACGGCGCATCCCAATTGCC
>DOVP01000096.1:2777-9310 GCA_003520025.1 Phycisphaerales bacterium | reverse complement strand
GGTGTTCTCGAAACTTGTGCTGTACAGCACATCACCCATGGCAAAGCCGCTGAGTCCAAACACAGCAGTTGCCGCCAACATCATCTTCATACGCATCGTGCCTTCTCCTCGCTGTGACGCGCGGTTTCCAGACCGACACGCCGCTCTTCTCCTGCTTCGGGGGCCCTCTCTCGAAGCCGCATCCGAAGCGTTCACATAGCAATGTACAGGAGCCGAGGCCCCCTGCAACGTCGAAATAGAAGTTTTTTTGATCCCAAGTGACCCCTCCGACGTGAGTTACCAAACTGCTGTCCAGAAGCGACGCTCAGGGGGCCACAGAGCCGATTATGGGGGTCATGGCGGCGAGTTCCGCCCAACCTCTACCTCGGATCGCTCGGTCGCCGATCTCGGTCCCTTTCGATCGCGGGCCGCTCCTGAGCCGGTAAATCACGATTCGACCATTCTGGAGAGCACCCATCCGCCACCGCCCACCCCTGTGACTTTGCCGCCGAACCCTGCGAGCATCCCACCACAATGCTGCAAAGACGCTCCGTCACATCGGCCAGCGCTCTCGAAACACCTCCCACATGCCACCGTGCCGACGGACTGCAGGACCGCCTTCCAGCCAAGCAGCGACGGGGTGGTCGGCATCGATGACGTACTGGCTATCATCGAACCATGTGGGGGGCCATGCGGCAGATATCCGTAGATGTCGATGGCAATGAAACCGTCGTAGCTGCTTGGGGTTCGTGTTCATAGTTCGCAACGGAGGTGCTTCACATGCATTTCAATCTCCTTTTTCCTTCCGCCATATGCGCCGCGATGCTGTCGGTCTCGACATACGCCGGCGACACGCACGATCCCAACCGCACCGCCACGATCTACCTGCACGGATTCGACCCAGATGGAGCCGACCTGGACGGCGTCTTCGGTGAGGACATGCAGGAGGAACTGCTCGGCGTGATCGGAGACATGGCCGGACTTCCGCTGCTTGAGGACGGCGAAGCGATGAACTCCGTCGCCGCCACGACCTACTACGGCGACATCCCTCCCTCCTACTACACCGCGGCAGACATCGCGGAACTCGAAGCTGTGACCGAGGCCTGGGGCGGCGGGATGCCACGGTACGGATTGATTGCAGCCAAGTACGCAAGACACGTCATGGACCGTACCGGCGCAACGCAAGTGAACATCGTCAGCGTCAGCATGGGCACCTACGTCGCGCGGTGGATGATCGAACATGACAGCGACGGGCTCGCAAGCGACGGCAAGATCGCGCGGTGGCTCTCACTCGAAGGCGTACTCTCGGGGAACTGGGCCGCCAGCAACGAACTCGTCTCGGATCTCTTCGACATCTTCGGCACACCCACCATCGATGTGGATCAGATGCATTACGGGTGGTGCGAGGCCAACATGAACTCGCCCCGGACCGAGATGGACAACGCCCTCTACGGCGACATCCTGGTCGGCATGGAAGTCTCCTCGCGGGATACCGACGGCACCCTCACCGACATCATGCTGCTCAAAGGCGACTTCCACGCCAACGATGACGTGGTAACGATCGACGATGCCTACTTCCTCACCACCACCTCGCAGTCCCACTTTCTGGGCCACGAGCCGACCAGGACCTACTTCCATGTCAACCACTATGAACTCGCCGAGCACACTCCCGCCATGGCTCAGGTCGCCAGTTTCCTGACCGGACAACGACGGGTGAAGATCGAACTCACCCAAGCCCAGATCGAAGACATCAACGAGCCTGATGACCCCTGGTGGGACTTCACCCCGGCCGAGATCGTCTTCACGAGTTCGGTCGTCTCACCTCAGGCCCAAGCGAATTGGGGCATCACCGAACCGATGTGCAATCGCCCGGCGGACGGCGTCTCGGCTCCGATCCACGAGGTCGGCGGAAACGGTGACTCCGTGCAGCCGAACCAGTTGGTCTACGACGACTTCGTGGCTCCGGGCGAAACCGTGCTGCACGTCACGGTCGGCGCGGTGGAGATCGACGATGACCTGCGATACGACGTATGGGAACCCCTCATCGGCGATGGCTGGGACGAACTGGGCGAAGACACCATCACGGTCGATGTCTCCACGCCCGGTATCCACACGCGATCGATCGATGCCCCCGACTTCAACGGAACCATCCGCGTTGAGGTGATCGACTATCCGTTCGCCGAACTGAATGACACGTTGCCTGGCGATGTGGACGGCGATGGAGTGGTCGGCGTGAACGATCTGCTCGCGATCATCGCGGCATGGGGTCCATGCAGCGGGTGCAGCGAAGACATCACGGGTGACGGCGTCGTGGATGTCAATGATCTTCTGGCCGGGCTGGCCGCGTGGACCGGGTAAGCCTGCTCAGAATGACCAACTCGACCGTACACCCCATATGACGCTGGTGTCGATTCCCGCGGTCACGTCTCGCACCACCTGCACCACCGGGCCGATATCGAAGGTGTTCGTCATCTCCACCCGCCAATACCACTCGGCCATGAACTGTTCGCCAGGGATTGGCGGCAAAGAAACTTGTGACCGGCCGAACGGCGTAATCTTGGCGTACTCAACTGCAATGCCGGTGTGATGCCCGTCCAAACCGAAGGGGCGATCCACTGCAAAGCCCGTTGACACGGCGAAGTTTGATCTGGTCGCTTGATTCTCGCCCCACCCAAGACGCATGAAGACTGAGGCGGTGTCGCAGATCTTCTGATCCATATTGAAGCAGATGCCGACGCCCTCACTCGTGCCGGGGCCGAACTGGTCGTCCATGGTGTTGTACCAGCCGGTCAGCCGCCAATGGCCGACCCGGTCCTTACCACCGATCGGAAGCCGCACGGTCAGATCCGCTTCGGCGGCCGTGAAGAGGTGATTCCACGCAAGCCCTTCGAACCCGCTGTTGTTGCCGGGATTTTCCGAGTTGAGCGTCCCCACTCGCAACGTGAGATCTTCGACGGCGTCCCACTCAAGATTAACGCCGAAAGCGTGGCTTGGGAATGGCATCACGATCTGCTCGTTGAAGTTCTCGGCGAGAAAGCCGGACACCGGGTCGTAGGCGATCGTGTTGTTGTCGAAGAACACCTGATCCTCGAATTTGCCGACCCGCAGTCGCACCTTGTGCTCAAACATGGACTGTTGCCAGTACAACATGTACAACCCAATGCGATTGGCGACGAGGATGTTGTTCATGTAGTCCGGGTCACCGACCGCGGAACCCATGTAGGGGTCCTTGCTCGCACCGAGCCCGATGTTGCCGGTGGCGTTGTAGACCACCTGCCCGAGCCCCTCCTGATCATCCCACACGGTCCAGTGGCCGGACCATCCATACCAAAGGTAGGACCGGCCATGCGGGTAACCATCTCGCACCTTGGTGGCGTGCTGATACGTCACGCCTGCAGAAGGATTGAAGGTCAGGTTGATTGGTTTCAGCCATTCGTTGCGAATGCTCGTGAGCAGGTCGTCGACCATCTTGAGCGGATCATCGATCACAACCGGATGACGGGGGGGCGGTGGCGGAAGGTCCTTGCCCTTGTGCGGAGCGGGGCGGGCTCGTTTGGGGGAAACCGGGTGGGAGGAGTGCTGGGGGTCTTCCTGGATCTCGGCGGCTTGATCGTCCTTGATGTCGTCGTCTGTCTTGGGCTGAATATCGGCTGCTACTGAAAGGGTGCCCGCGAGAAAGAGTGTGGAGAAAAACATACCGGAACCCCAAGCGTTGGACTTCAAATGAGTGTAGCCGAATCGCTTTTGATGGGGAAGAGGAGAAGATGATGAGCAAGCACCGCAGGAGATATTGAACCGCGAAGCCTCAATCGGCCCTGCTCTGTACGAACCGCTTCCGCTGATCAGCAGGGGCCCCAAGCAGAAAGAACCGCCAACACGTCGTCTACCCCGACGACCCCGTCGCCATCAGTGTCCTCAGGACATCCATCGCACGGACCCCACGCGCCAATGGTGGCAAGGATGTCATCGACGTTCACGACACCATCACCGTTGATGTCGCCGCTGCACGGCTCCAGATCCCCTACTTGGATCTCAACAACCAGCAGATCGTTGTCGGTGTTCGTGTCATCGGCCACCGTCGCGCTCAGGCCGAGATACCACGTACCGTCGGCAATGCCCTCGGGGATGGTCACGGTGGTGTTGAGGTAGTAGAAATCGTCGGCGTGAATGTACCCCTCATACTCCGCGAAAAACAACAGGTCATCGGTCGTCACCTCCGGATCAGGGGAAATCCGCATCCGCATGTTCAGCCCGATCCCGGCACCATCGCCGATATTCTTGATGACCGAGAAGAGCGATGTGGTTTCGCCCGCCTGGAGTTCGGTGGATCCGAGATTCGCGTACATGACCGTCGTGTCCGGAAGCAGGAACGGATACATGACCTCGACCGTCTCAATATCACCGACACTCAAGTGGGTCCTTTGCCCCATGCTGTTCTGCCACCCCTCGTACCCGGGCATGCAGGTCATGGTCGGGCCACCCGTTGAACAATCCCACTGGCCATAGTGCATGAGCGAATCGAAGTCGTACTCGCCGAAGTTCGATGACCCGTTGGCGAGGTCGTACTGGGACTGACAGTCACTCTGAATGTTGCCCCAGTTGACGGTGATGTAGGTATTGCGGTCGGTCCGTGAGTGCTGGTGGTATCGCCCCATCGCATGTATCAACTCATGGCAGATGATGAAGTGCTCGCCCCAGTTGTAGATGCTCAGATCCTGTCCCCCGCCGATCTGTCCGACATAGGACCAGTTGCCGCCAAATGCGCCGATGTGCAGATAGGAGGATTCGGTTGTGCGGGGAATGAAATGCACACCCGCAGCGGCCTCCATCGTGTTCATGGCATTTCGCACGCGAGTGCGATTTGTTGAACTGACACTTGAATCGAAGTCGTAGAAGACCAGGCCGCTCTCCCACAACCAGGACACTACCGCCCCGCGTTCATCCGGAGGTTCGAGGAACCGGATTTCGCAGGATTGAATGTCCTGAGGATCAGCCTGGGAACCATCGGGCGCTCCCGCCGCACTTCCAACCACCGTCAATAAAACCGCCGAAACAAACCGAACCGGTACCATCACGTGACTCCTTCTCCCATCTAGGGAATCACCCCATCATGACAGATTTTCGAGGGGAATCACACACTTTTGTGACAATTCCCCCCGGACCCTAGCACAGGCCCGAGGGGCGATGATGCCGTCAGCAGGGACCGAACGCGGCGATCACGACCAGAAGATCGTCTACGCCGACCGTGCCATCGCCATCGATATCCTCGCTGCAGGATCCACAATCACCGAAAGCTGCGACGACGGCGAGCACATCATCAACGTCCACGGAGCCGTTGCCGCTGATATCGGCCGGGCAATCTTCCAAGGCTCCGATGTCGATCGTCGTCACATAAGCGTTGTTGCTTCCGTCGCTGTCACCCGCGCCATCCAATTTCACGCCGACATACCAGGTCCCGTCGGCAGTACCGGCGGGAATCGTGACATCAACGCTGAGGTAGACCAGTTCACCCGGAAGCAGGTAGGCATACGACTCCTGGTGCAGCAGCACATCGTCCGAACCGAGCGTCGCGTCCGCCGAGAGGTAGATCGAAGCATCCGCGTCGAAAGCGGCCTGATCTCCGAGATTCTTGAGTACCGCCAGAACATGCGTGTCCGCGCCGGCCTCAAGTTCATCTGGTGACGCCTGCACAAACAGCACCGAAGCGTCGGAGACACCGTCGACATACATGTACTGCAGCGTGGCAATGTCACCGTCGCTGAGATACTCACGCTGCCCCATCACGTTCTGCCACTGCTCATAGCCGGGCAGGCAGGTCATGGTCGGCCCGCCTGTGGAGAAACCCCACTGGCTGTAGTGCATGACAGACTCGAAGTCGTAGGGACCAAACTCATCAGAGTTGGAGATGTAGTAGTTGTACTCGTAGTCGTCGTCGATATTTTCCCAATTGACCTGTATGTAGTCGTCACGGTCGGTACGGGACTGCTGGTGATACCGGCCGAGCGCGTGGATGAGTTCATGGCAGATAATCAGCGGCGAAGACCAGTTGTAGATGCTGAGGTTCTGCTGACCACCTGTCATGCCGACCGAAGACCAGTTGCCGCCAAATCCTCCGATGTTGAGCCGCGCCGATTCGTTGGTTCGCGGGATGAAGGTGACGCCCGAGACGGCCTCAAGCATGTCCATCGAATTGCGGACGCGGTTCCGATTGGTATTGCTGACATCGCTCTCAAATTCATAGGGAACAATGCCGCCGGGCCACGTATCCGGCACCACCGCGCCACGGTCGCCCTCGGGACGGATGATGGTGCATGTGTGGTCGGGGTTGCGGTGCTGATCCGCATGGTCGGCCGAGAACGCCGGACCTGAAGCGGTGACTGCGATCAGAACGCCAAGGCGAATGGTGAGCGACATGTGGATGCTCTCCTGCGTACCCCCCCGCACATGCTTCCATACGGAAACATCGTGGAAGCGGATCCACCAAGCCCCAGATCAAACCGGGTAGGGTGTCATGCCATGAGCAAAGGCAAGCGTTCGCACAAGAAGCATCATGG
>DOVP01000096.1:0-2428 GCA_003520025.1 Phycisphaerales bacterium | reverse complement strand
GCCTGAGGAGGCCATCAGGGAGGTTGATCGAATCGCCGAACAACTCGTGGATGCGGCCGAACAAGGGCCGCTGTGGGGGCAACTGCACAAACAGTTGGTCAAAGCAGGCGGCGATGCCAAGGAGATCATGCCCATCGTCATGGGCCGTGATCTTGAGATGCTCTCGCATCTGATCGCCCGACTCAAAGGCGAGGAAACACCTCCTGTCCCGGAGGAACGTGAATCCGAAGCACTTCCAGACATCCCCCACGAAACCAAGCGAGCGGCCATGAAGGCCTTCCGCCGCCGCATGAAGTTGATGCGGCTCGACCACGAGTCCAAACTCGGCGTGGGCCCCATGACGTCCGGCAAGAAGGCCGACTTTGATTCCATCCTGCCGCCGCGGGAATTCGACGAAAATGTCTGGAAGGTGCTGGCCGCCGAAGGGCAACTCAAGGCCACAGGACGGGGCTTTTACGGCCTTGCAGAGGGATAGTTGCCGGAACTTCCTTTCCGATAAACACTTGCATTCTCGGGTGCTTTCTCGACAATCGGCGGCACACGCAGCACGGTTTCGAACATATGTGGACTGCAAGTAGAGCTGAACCGCCCCCAAGAAATGCGGGGCAAGAGGAACATCATGAACACATTCAAGACAATGAGCACAGCGATCGGCTGCACACTCATCCTGAGCAGCGCGGCCTTCGCCGCCTTTCCATCATTCGATGATCTTGCCACCGGCACGATCTACAACCCCGGCGACACCTTCACCTCCGACGGCATCAACGTGAAAGTGCAAGACTTTCAGTGGGCCGACGGCACATGGACGTCAGGTGGCCACGCTCGAGTCTCCACCGATTGGTGGGCCCACGGCTCGTACAACGAACTCAACACCAACAACACAAATGCACTCTATGACTTCGCCGGCTCGATCGGCACACAGACCGAAGTCGAACTGCTCTTCGGTGAATACGGCGGCAACATCAACGTCGCTGTCAATGGCGACTTTGCCAATGTCGACAACTTCCTCGACCTCCCCCCCGCTCTCGGCGGCTGCACCATCACGATCGTGTCCGGCGGCACCGGAGGTGATGCGGGCGAAATGGTCATTCTGGGTGCCATTCAGGACCTCATGATCGGCGGACAGGAACTCGCTGTCGATATTCGCGCCGAGAACGAGTGCGAAGTAGCCTTCGAAGACCTTCCGCTCTCCGCCAACTATTTCGTGGGCGATACCTTCGTCACCGATCTGGTCCCCTGCGAAGTGAAACCCTTCCAGTGGACCGACGGCACCTGGAACCCGAGCGGCCACGTATTGGTCGAGGACTGGAATCAGGCCTGCGGCACCGATCAGGAACTCTTCACCAACAACGCCAACGTGCTGTTCGACTTCGCGGCCGTGAGCCCGATCGAGAACTTTGCCTTCGAGTTCGGCGAGTACGGCGGCAACATCAATATCGCCATCAACGGCGACTTCCGCAACGTCGCGAATTATCGTGACCTCGACGGTCTGATGATCGGCGGCGTCCAGTTCATCGTTACCGACGGCGGCTGGGGCAACGACTGCGGCCGCGTCGAATGCGTGGGCCTGATCAACAAGTTCGGCGTCGGAGGCCAAGAGCACTTCATCGACTGCTTCGAGTGGGACTGGGTACAGATCGATGACTGCGAGCCCTCCTACGAGGATCTCACTGTCGGTGATGTGTATGTCAACGGCGACAGTTTCGTCACAGATGCCTATCAATACGAAGTACGACACTTCACCTGGTGGGACGGCACCGACACCTACAGCGGTCACATTCAGGTCGACAACAGCGGAATGGCGTGCAGCCTCGGAAACGAGTTGCAGATCAACAACGCCACCACGCTCATCACGCGAACCGACGGTGACTGGATGGAGAACGTCTCCTTCAAGTTCGGCGAGTACGGCGGCAATCTCAACCTCGAGATCAACGGCGACTTCTGGAACTTCGACAACATGGCCGACATCGACGGCATGGTCATCGGCGGCGTTACGGTGAGCGTCGACTGGGGCGGCACCGGCGGCGACTGCGGGCAAGTAAGCCTCAGCGGCGACGTCGAGTACCTCCGCCTCGGCGGACAGGAGTTCTGGGTCGACTGCTTCGCAGCCGATGCGCTGCCGGCACCGGTTGAAGGTGATGTGGACGGCGACGGCGATGCCGACATCGACGATCTGCTCGCCCTGCTCGGAGCCTGGGGCTCCAGCGACCCGGCCGCAGACCTCAATGGCGACGGCACCGTGGATGTGAACGATCTGCTCATCCTCCTCGGCGCCCTCAGCCCCTGATGAGTCCATCCCCCGATTCGGCCCACGCGGGCCGAGTCGGTTGGCTCCTCTCCAACAAGAACCCCTCGGCACCTCGCCGGGGGGTTCTTGTTGGAGCGCTAAGTTCACCCGGCTCGATCAACCCGCTCCCTCTACTCCCCC
>DOVP01000023.1:1424-3362 GCA_003520025.1 Phycisphaerales bacterium | reverse complement strand
GAAACCTACACGACCGATCTTGTCAATACGCTGGGCAACTGCGCCAGCCGTACTTCGGCGATGATTGGTAAATACTTTGACGGTATCTGTCCGCCCGACACGGGAGAGTGCGCGGGCGGTGGAGTCGAATGGGAGGCATTCACCTCCGAACAAGTCGCTCGCTCGATCGCCGCCATGGACCGGCTGGATCTCGCCGGCTCCATCGAAGCGGCCATGAGCATCGTCCGCCGCGTGGACGCCTTCATCAACGATACCGCGCCGTTCAAACTCGCCAAGGACCAGACAAAGGCGGCCATGGTCGGGACCATCCTCCACCGTTGCGCCGAAGCCATCCGTATCGCGGCGTATCTGCTTGAGGCTGTACTGCCCGATCATGTGGCCGACCTGCGAGCAGCGTGGAACTTCGGCGAACCCACCGGCGATCTGGCTGCTGAGTGCCGCTGGGGCGGCCTGCCGGCCGGGACGGTGATTGAGAAAGTGATGCTGTTTCCGAGAATTGAAGCATGAGTCGCCTGGTGGCCATCGCCGGCAATATCAGCGAACCGCCACTTGAGGAACAACAGGGTCAGACCTCGGTACCCGACCCCCTCCACGGCACCTCGGCTAGGAGCGTGACTGCCCCCTTGACCCGATCGCCCACCGAAACATGCACGACCGCGTCATCGAGGTCAGGAACGACCAACTCGGTCGTACTGCCGAATTTGATCATGCCCAAGCGGACGCCCCTTGCAAGACGATCGCCGGGTTCGAGGGGACACACAATGCGGCGTGCGATGGCGCCTGAGACCTGACGCACGCCCAGCAGCACACTGTCGTCTCGCCGGCAGAAGATCAGGTTGCACTCGTTCACCTTGGCCGACTCCTCAGTGCGAGCATCGAGAAATCGGCCACGCCGATAGTCGGTCCGAATGACCTCGACTGCACAGGGTGTTCGGTTGACATGCACATTCAGCACACTGAGAAAGATCCGCACGATGATGGCGGGCCCGTCTATGAACTCGTGGTGATCGACCCGCTCGACCGCCGAGATGCATCCGTCGGCCGGACTGATCATCGCCCCAATCCCGAAACTCGATGACGGGCGTCGACTTGGGTCGCGGAAGAACCACGCAACCGCGAACCACAGTACGGCGAGAATTCCCGTGATTATCCAATTAACCCATATGGTAGAAATGAGCAACCAGCACATGACGGCAATGATCAAGGCGATCAACCCGCCGCCACCCCATTCCCGGATTCCGGCTGGTGCAAGCCGCATAATGCTAATTAGCCTGCCTTGCCGCCGATCACAAAGCCGATCGCGGCAAGCACCGCGGTTCCAGCGGCGAGCCCGCCGACCCAGATCCACAATTGCTCGGCGATAAGGGGCGCGATACCCGAGGCGCCTCCCATTACCTCCACGACCACCATGGCGAAAACGGCAAAGAGTGCAACCGTGCCACCAATCAGTACGCCTGTGCCCAAACCGGACCACGCTGGATCCCAGATCTGGGCGGCGGCCACCATCGGGGATGCTGCTGGTGTCGAGGCTACTGGAGTTCCCCCTACCGCTGGCGAAGGCTCTTCCGAATCGGAATCACCCGCTGCTTCAAAAAGCCCGGAGGCAGCAGGAAAGTCAACTTCATCATCACTTGAGTAGACCTCCTCAAGCAACTCGGCGCCGAGCGAGGTGTCATCGGACTCTCGTGTGAGATCCAGTAATCCACTGCCGGAGCCGACGGATTCGAGGGTGAGGTCGTCCTCATCCAACCCCTCGCCCAACTGCGTATCGCCAGCCTCGTCAAAGTCGACCCCGCCGTCAAAAGCAGAGACCGACGCAGATGCGTCGCTTCCCTCGATGGGCGACTCCAGTTCGGCTGAGAGGTCAAGGTCATCACTGGCCAGATCGCCCACCGACTCCATCGAGGAGGCACCCAAGCCGATCACGCTGCCCGAATC
>DOVP01000023.1:0-1035 GCA_003520025.1 Phycisphaerales bacterium | reverse complement strand
TCGGCAAGGCCGATGGAGCCGGACTCCGAGCCACCCAAACCGAAACTGTCACCAAGATCCAATTCGGATTTGTCCAAATCGAGTTCGATCTCGCCAACCTGAGACCCCTCGGTGAGCAGGTTGATCTGCTCAACCTTGAAGACGAGGTTGTCGCCGTCTCGAAACTCCTGAATCTCCTTGGAGGCGACCATGGCCTCTACCTCGGCAACGGACTTGCCGAGTTTCTCGCACACCTCTTCGAGGGTGTAGAACATCTTGGCCATGGACACAGAACTCCTCAGTAGCCCCACAATGGTCACGAAACGGAGCCAAATAGCCCCTGAGAATCGGGGAGCCTACTGGACCGGCCGCAGCCCGGCAACCGTTCGCTACCTGCAGGCACCCCCACCGCCCAGCAACAGGCTCAGGTCGGGCTCGGCAACGACGCCGTCGCCGTCGAGGTCCCAAGGACTCTCCGATTCGCCCATGGCCTCTATTGCCTGAAGCAGCCGCGACGCAGTGGCCTCGGTGGCATCAGAGGGATCTACCGGCGGCACGATCAGGCTCACCGAGCGTTCACCCAAGCATATTCGAGCGTCTTGATCCCAAGGATCCACAATTCGAACCTCGGCGAACCAGCCCTCGATCGAGCCGGCGACCACGATTTCGTATCGATCCGCCACGAGCGGTCTTGGCTCGGGCAGATGCACGAGCAGGAGGCCGTCCAGCCAAGCCGTCTGACCAACAATCAACAGATCGCGATCGACCAATGGCAGTGATCCGAACACGTCCATCTCGAGCGTGGCCCAAGGCTGCTGGAGATAGCCGCCGCTGGTGCTGATGAGGCCACCAGAATCGGCTGGCACGAACCGGTCATCGTTGATCAATAGATCGACGATCGGCCTGCTCGAATCAACCGGCTCTTCGTCGATGTCGCCCTCGTCGGGCTGGGAGCCACCGGAACGCGGCGTGCCGCCAGCGCCCCAGTTGGCAATCACGGCAAGCAGGTCGTCGGTGTTCACCACACCATCGCCGTTGACATCGGCGGGACAATCT
>DOVP01000177.1:4446-4648 GCA_003520025.1 Phycisphaerales bacterium | reverse complement strand
AAAAGTACGCTGATGGTCTCCGTGGAGCGGGGGCATTGCCCGTTTCGGCACCGGCAAGTGGACTCCACGCAGCGAGCCAGTCGCAGATATCCCGACTTGCTCCGGTACAGGACGAGAAACAATCCCACGTGCCCGACGGGATACCGCACATCGCTCCAGTCGGCCCACCGCATCTCGAAGAACAACACCACTCCAGGCTTCC
>DOVP01000177.1:0-4261 GCA_003520025.1 Phycisphaerales bacterium | reverse complement strand
CATCGAGGTTCTACTGTACCCCGGCGGATCACAGATTCTGAGTAATGGCCCATCGGATGGCGGCAGCCTTATCCGCTCCATCGCCCGGGCCTGGTGGGACAGACCATATATGGAGGAGAACAACACCACTCCAGGCTTCCTGAAAGCGGTTTTGCTTCGGGATACTGCGGACCCGGAAAGGCGTACCCGGGCTCCAGCATCCTCTCTCAAGGGATGTGCCCAAATGCCCCCCCACCCAGCCCTTACAACCTCAAAAACCCCCCAAGAAATCCAAATCCGTCCCTTGGACTTACCACGCCGCCGTGTAGGATGAATCTTGGAGAGGTTGCCTCGCCGCCCCCGCCGAGCTGTCGGTAGGCTGCGAGTCTGAGTTCGTGGCTGTCTGCCGCCTGGCTGGCAGCATCGTCTGAGAACACCAGAGAGAAAGAAGAGAGCCAAAGACATGTTGAGCAAGCACCAATTGATCGGCGTTGCCGGTTTCGTGGCGATGACTGCCGGAACGACCTTGGCCCAGGACGCGGTCTGCGACCCTGCGGCAACTGTTGTCACTGAGAATGTCGATTCCACGACCATCACGGTCGGCGGCTCCGTCCACTGCTCATCGGGGTCGGGCACGCCTGGACATGTCTACGGACGCTCCCACGATCTGGGCCTGCTCGGAATGTCCGGCAATCTTGAAATCGGCTGCGTCCACTGGGCCATCGAGCAAACCGACCTGCCGATCGACGTCATCATCACGGTCTACCGCGACACCGACGGCGACCGGGCCCCTGGTAGTTCCCCCGGCGACCTCACTGCTCTGGGGTCCATGACGGTGACGGACAACAACACCATCCCCCACTGGATCACGGTCACCTTCGATCCGCCGCTGAGCGTCGCCTCCGACGATCTGGTCTTCGTGACGATTGAAACACCGGACACACCCGGCTATCCACTGATCGGCGCAAATGGTGCTGGCGAAGCCTCGCCGAGTTACCTGCGAACTGTCAACGGTGACTGCGGCATCGCCAACTGGGCGACGACCGCAGGCATTGGCTTCCCCAACGCCCACTTTGTTGAGGCCATCGAGGTCGGACAGGCAGCCCCCGCCGACCCATGTGATGACCCGCTGGGCTCCTGCGCTGAGGATGTCAATGGCGACGGTGTCTTTGACGTGAATGACGTTCTGGTCATCATTGGGACGTTTGGCGAGGTCGGCGACGGCACGTTCCGCCCCACCGGCGACATTTATCCAATGCCCAACGGCGACTGCTTGGTCGACGTGAATGACCTCTTGGCCGAGATCGCCGTCTTTGGCGGCGACTGCGTGCCTGCAACCGGTGCCTGCTGTAGCGGCGTGGACTGCTCGGTCATCACCGAGGTGGACTGCGCGATTTCTGGCGGCTCCTATCAGGGCGACGGATCGGACTGCAGCAGTTGCGTTCCAACTGGCGACGTGATGCTCAATGAGGCTCGTCTCAATCAGCCCGGCGCCGACGATGACGAGTACTTCGAACTCACCGGCACGGCTGGCGCCTTGCTCGACGGAATGACCCTCGTCGTCATTGGCGATGGCGCAGGTGGCGGCGGAGTCATCGAAGAGGCCGTGGATCTCTCTGGCCAAACGATTGCCGCCAACGGTTTCTTCCTCTGCGGCGAGCCGACTATGACGATCGGGACACCTGATCTGGCCTATGAACTGAATTTCGAGAGCAGCGATCAGACGACGCACATGCTCGTTTCCGGCTTCACCGGCATGATCGACGACGATCTCGACACGGACGATGACGGCGTACTTGACATCGAGCCATGGGGATCCGTATTGGACTGTGTGGCCTATGTCGGCCCGGATCCAGCTGCTGGCGACCCCGTCTACTGCAGCACAACCGTTGGCCCGGACGGCGAATACACCCCCGGCCACGCCTACCGCTGCCCCGATGGCGACGGCGACTGGTACGTCGGCGCGTTTGAATTGTCCGTCCTAGACACACCCGGCGCTGCCAACTACTGCGACATGACCGATACCGATGGTGACGGCGTGCTCGACGTGGTCGACAACTGCCCAGACCTGGCCAACCCAGATCAGGCCGACTGTGACGGCGACGGCTACGGCGATGCCTGCGCGATCGCCGATGGGCTCTCGCAGGATTGCAATGAGAACGGTATCCCCGACGAGTGCGAGGGCGACTGCAACGGCAATGGCAATCCTGATGATTGCGACATTGACGAGGGCATCAGCACGGACTGTGACGAGAACGGCATCCCGGACGAATGTGATCCCGACTGCAATGCCAACGGCGTCGCCGATGCCTGCGACATCGCCAACGGCACGAGCGAAGACACCAACGGAAACGGCGTCCCTGATGAGTGCGAAGGCCCAGCCTTCGTGATCAACGAGATCAACGCCGATCCCGACACACTCAACGGCGATGCCAATGGCGACGGCGAAGCCCATTACAGCGATGACGAATTCGTCGAAATCGTGAACATGAGCGGCGCCGAAATCGACTTCAGCAACTGGACTCTCAGCGATGGCTACGGCCTTCGCCACACCTATCCACTCGGCACCATTGTCGGTGACGGATGCGCGGTTGTCGTCTTCGGCGGCGGCACGCCCATGGGCGACTTTGGTGGCGCTCTTGTGATGGTCTCCTCCGGCGGCAACCTCGGCCTCAACAACGGTGGCGACACCGTGACGATCGCCGATTCCACAGGAGCCGTCCAACTTGAGGTCGTATACGGCAGCGCCGGCAACAACCAGAGCATCACCCGCAACCCGGATGTGTACGGCGAGAACTGGTACGACCACAGCACAGTGGCCCCAGATGGTGCCCTCTTCTCGCCAGGCACCCGCATCGATGGCGTGGGCTTCGGTGGCGACTGCGGTGGTGAACTGCCAGACAGCGATGGCGACGGGATCCCGGACAAGTACGACAACTGTGATCTGCCCAACCCGGACCAAGCCGACTGCAACGAGAACGGTATCGGTGATGTCTGCGACATCGCCGACGGCACGAGCGAGGACACCAACGGGAACGGCATCCCGGACGAATGCGAGGAAACGAGTTCCGGTGCATGGATCAACGAATTCCACTACGACAACGCTGGTGGCGATGTCAATGAATTCGCCGAGATCGTCGTCCTGGACGGCGTGGACATCGCCTCCGTGACCCTGTCGCTCTACAACGGCAGCAACGGCACCGTCTACAACTCCTTCAATGGAACCGAGTTGACCGCTGGCGAGGTTGGAACGGGGTACACGATCTACTCGGTCCTACCCTCCTCCATTCAGAATGGTGGCCCTGACGGTCTCTGCGTCGATATCGCCGGTGCTGTCGCCCACTTCATCTCCTATGAGGGTGCCCTGACCGCCACTGACGGACCAGCAGCGGGGCAGACCAGCACCGATGTCGGAGTCTCGGAAGGTGGCGGAACGACTGAAAACAGTTCCCTTGGCCTCACTGGCACGGGCGGAGCTCCAGATTCCTTCACGTGGTCCGAACTGGTCGATCTGGCCACTCCAGGTGCCAGCAACGACGGCCAGACAATCGCCCCTTGAGGGCTTTAAGCGACGATTTTGTCGATCTTCGACCCCCCCACGGCCCGGGTCTTCCCGGGTCGTGGCGGCATTTGGCCTCCGAGAACTCTTATATCGAGCAAACACGATCTTTGGAGAGGTGAAAAAACCCGCCATATACCCCCAGAACTATGAGACAAGTCCTTGACAGCGTTCCGGTTGCCGATCACATTGGTAGGTAGCCGCCCCGTGCACGGGCGGTGATTTCGGGGTATTTGGAAGAGAGCCCGCGGCCCGGGAGGGCCCGGCACGAGAGAAGGAGTCCTTGCCGACATATCGGCAGTCCATATTGCGAGTGTCCGAGCCATGTCGTTCATGGCCCGGTTTGATGCGTGGGTGTTCAATCGCCCTTAACTAGAGAGAGCGCCCGGCCTTCGTCGGGGGCATAACCCGTCTTAGGAGGGGAATCCAAGACATGAAAACTCTACCGTCCTGTCTCTGTATCTTTGGCTTCGCAGCTGCTGCGTCAGCCGGTGCAACGTTGATGGATCAGGTTGGCGCCGACGATGGCTCCAGCGTTGATACCAGCAACATCACCGCCTGCCAGTACTTCGAGGCCGCGTACTCCATTTACAGTATCGCCACCCTTGACAACTTCGATAACTCCGCTGGCTCAGCTGCCAGTGAAGCTCACGCGGTCGTCAGTGGTTGGAATGGCTATGCCACTATCGATGGTGTAAGTGGACTTCAAGTCAACTTCTACAT
>DOVP01000137.1:4130-13057 GCA_003520025.1 Phycisphaerales bacterium | reverse complement strand
TGAATCGACTACGGTCGGTGTATTTCGCACGGCTGCGACGGTCAAGGGTGGTCGCCGCTTCAGTTTCTCGTCCCTCGTGGTCGTGGGCGATCGCAATGGTCGCGTCGGAGCCGGATACGGCAAGGCGAACCAAGTGCCCCCGGCCATCGAAAAGGCGCAGAAGATTGCCAAGCGGAACATGCGGCCCTATCCCATGCAGGGTCGAACGATTCCGCATGAGGTTGAAGGTCGATTCGGCGCCTGCCGCGTGCGGCTCGTGCCGGCGTCGCCCGGTACCGGCGTCATCGCTGGCGCATCGGTTCGCGCGGTGTTGGAGATGTTCGGTCTTCAGGACTGCCTGACCAAGTCCTATGGATCAAACAACTCCAAGAATGTCGTCAAGGCCACCATCGACGGATTGTCCCGCCTTCGCGGCAAGGACGACGTGGAGCGACTTCGCGGTGTCCAGGTTGGCACGACCGATGTCGAGGAGATGATCGTTCGTGGTACGAGTTTCATGCCGTCGGTTGAAGTCGAGGTTGAGGCCGAGTCGAAGTCGGATACCGCAGATGCCAAGCCAGCCAAGGAGCCCGCGACCGCGGTTGTAGAAGAGCCTGCTGCCGCAACCGAGACACCGGAAGATGCCCCCACGGAGTCTGCGGCGCCTGCTGTTGACGACACTCCCAAGGATTCCCCCGCTGAGTGATGCCCCGGCATCTCCAGGAGATTATTAGTCATGATGATTCATGAAATCACATCCAAGGTCGGCCGCTACAAGGGTCGGAAGCGCGTGGGCCGAGGCCCAGGCAGCGGGCATGGCAAGACCAGTGGCCGCGGCCACAAAGGTGCCGGTTCCCGCAGCGGCTATAAGCGTCGCGCCTACTTCGAGGGTGGCCAAATGACTTGGGCTCGGCGGATGCCCAAGCGCGGATTCACCAACGCGCAGTTCCGGACCGAGTACCACCTCGTCAATCTCAAGACGCTCGAAGGTCGCTTTAGTGATGGAGACGCGGTCACGGCTGAGTCGCTGGCCAAGGCCGGCATCATTCGCGATACGAAGAAGCCGCTCAAGATTCTCGGCGAAGGCGACTTGACGAAGAAACTCGATGTCACGGCCAACAAGTTGTCCAAGTCCGCAGAGGCCAAGATTATGGCCGCTGGTGGATCGGTCACCGTGCTCGAACTGAAGAAGTGGACACGTGATCCAGGCAAGCCGAAGAAGGGGACTTCTGCGGAAGTAGCCACGGAGGCTCCCGTTGCTGAGGCGCCTTCCGAAAGTACTGAACCTCCAACGGAATCGAACGACGAGTGATTGACAGGGGCGACCATCTCCCCAAAGGAACCTGATTCGGCATGTACAGCGCCGTCATCAACATCTTCCGGATTCCCGAGCTTCGCAATCGCGTGCTGTTCACGTTTGCGATGATCGCGATCTATCGCATCGGATTCTGGATTCCGCTCGTCGGGGTCGACCAAACCCAACTCGAGGAACTTGCGAGGCAATCCGCCTCCGATGCCACGGGTTTCGGAAAACTGCTTGAGTATGTTTCGGTGTTCTCGGGCGGCTCGTTCAAGCAATCCACGATCTTCGGCTTGGGCATCATGCCCTACATCACGGCCGCGATCATCTTCCAGTTGCTGCAGTCAGCCGTACCGAAGTTACAGGAACTCAAGAAGGAAGGTGCTTCAGGTCAGCAGAAGATCACAGAGTGGACTCGCTACGCGACCATCGCCATGTGCCTCATTCAAGGTTTCATGTGGATGAAGTTCCTCCAAGGGCAGGGGCTGGTGCAGCCTCAGTTCCGCACGCAGGCCGGCATCCTGATCTTCTACTTCTCCGGACTCTCCGCACTGACGGCCGGCAGTATTTTCCTGATGTGGCTTGGTGAACAGATCGACAAGTACGGCATCGGCAACGGTGTTTCTCTCATCCTGACGGCGGGCATCGTTTCCCAGATGCCCATGGCGATCGGGTGGCTTGTCAACAACGTCGACTTCTCGCTGCAGAGCGGCGATGGAAGCGTCGGTGTACTCGGGATTCTCTTCCTCATTGTCGCCTTTGTGATCGTCGTGGCCGGATCCGTCTTGATTACCGTGGCGCAGCGGCGGATTCCCATTCAGCAGGCCAGACATACGCGTGGGCGGCGAACCTACGGCGGGCAGAAGCACTATCTGCCGCTTCGGGTCAATCACGCGGGTGTCATGCCGATCATCTTTGCGTCCTCGCTGCTCATCTTCCCTTCGTCTTTCCTCGGCTATCTCGCGACCTCAGTGTCGGCCGAAGCTCCGGCGTGGTGGCAGAGCGTGGTTTTCTTCATGAACCGAAACTTCCAGATGGGCGAATACCCGTACATCGTTCTTGAGATCATCCTCATCTACTTCTTCAGTTACTTCTGGACGACAGTGGTTTTCAGTCCCGACGATATGTCCCAGCAACTGAGAGAGAACGGCAGTTTTATTCCCGGGCTTCGCCCCGGACCTCGCACGGCGGAGTATCTCGAGACGGTGGTTGAACGCATCACTTATGTGGGCGCGGGTTTCCTCGCGATCATCGCGGTGATTCCGTCCATGGTGGCGAGGTACATGGACATTCCGTTCTTTGTTTCGAGTTTCCTCGGAGGAACCGGATTACTTATTGTTGTGAGTGTTGGCCTTGACCTCATTCAACGGATCGAGGCCAATCTGCTCATGCGAAATTACAGTGGATTCATTACGGGCAGCGATTCCGCCCGGCGGGGTGGCGGTTCGTCATCTCGTTCATAAGGAGGTCCTGCAGGACACGGCCCATGGCCAAAGAGGAAAAGATTGTCCTTGACGCAGTCGTGACCGAGGCGCTCCCGGATACCAGATTCATGGTTGAACTGGAGAACGGGCAGAAGATCCTCGCGTACATCAGCGGAAGAATGCGGAAGTTCTATATCCGCATTCTGCCCGGCGACACCGTCAAGGTCGAGATCAGCCCCTACGACATGACCAAGGGTCGAATTGTGTATCGGCAGTGAGGCCAGAGGAAACAGCACCATGAAAGTCAAAAGCAGCATCAAACGAAGAACCAAGGACTGCCAGATCGTGATCCGCAAGGGTCGCCGGTACGTCATCAACAAGAAGAACCCGCGTCTGAAGGCGCGGCAGGGCTGATCGCCCCAATAGGCGATCCGCACGGAGCTCCACCATGCCACGTATTGCAGGCATCGACATTCCCGAGAAGAAGAAGATCCGGTATTCCCTCCGGTACATCCACGGCATTGGCCCGCGCTTTGCGGATGATATCCTCAAAAAAGCAGGGGTCGATCCGGATATCAAAGCCAGCGACCTGTCCGAATCGGATGTCGTGCAGATCGCCGGGCTCATCGACGAGGAGTACATCGTCGAGGGTGCGCTGCGTCGACAAGTGGCGCAGAATATCCAGCGGCTTCGGGATATCCGTTGCTATCGAGGCGATCGCCATCGTCGCGGTCTTCCGGTGCGAGGTCAGCGAACCAAGTGCAATGCTCGCACACGCAAGGGCAGGAAGCGAACCGTGGCTGGCAAGAAGAGTCTGAAGTGATTCGCAGCAGCAGAGGAGTCTGAACCGGATCACCTCCGGAGAGAGTAATCATGGCCAAGAAGAAAGTCAGAAAGAACATCGGCAAAGCGATCGTCTACGTGAAGGCCTCCTTCAACAACACGATCATCACGTTCACCGATCTCGGTGGCGAGACGCTGTGCTGGGATTCGGCCGGAACAGTCGGATTCAAAGGCGCCCGCAAGGCGACACCATTCGCAGCGACCCGCGCCGCTGAGCGGTCCGCCTCCAAGGCGAAGCGAATGGGCGTGCGAGAGGTCGAAGTCCGCGTCAAGGGTCCAGGTGGTGGTCGCGAATCCGCGATCACCGGTCTCGATCATGCAGGGCTGATCGTCACCGCTGTCGAAGATCACACGCCGATTCCCCACAACGGGTGTCGGCCCAAGAAGCAGCGTCGCTGCTGAGGTATTCGGCCCGTCGTAAGGGCCACCCGGTTCGGGTGCAGATGGCGTTCGTCGCGAAGCAGCAAGGCGACGGATGACCGAACACCCCGAGTCGTTTCCACTTTGGATCATTGCTGCACGTTTGGAGTCAGTCATGCATGTTCGCTGGAGAGGATTGGAACTTCCTGCCAAGGTCGATGTCGACCGTGGATCCCGTACGGAGTCATTCGGCCGGTTCAGTATCGAGCCGCTGGAGCGAGGCTTCGGTACGACCATTGGCAACAGTTTGCGACGCATTCTGCTGAGCAGCATCGAGGGTGCCGCGATCACGACCGTGACGGTCAGAGGCGTAGAGCACGAATTCACGACGATTCCCGGCATGAAGGAGGACGTCACCGACCTCATCCTGAATCTCAAGGGGTTGATCGTTGCCATGGACAGCGAGGGCAACTCGCCCCGCACGATGACGCTTTCCGCCGGAGGCCCCGGCGCCGTCACGGCCGACCTCATCGCGGCCGACCCGGCGATTCGCATCCTGAACCCTGATCATGTGATCGCCACGCTCACCGAGAGCACCGACCTGAACATCGACATGACGGTCTCCTGCGGCCGCGGCTACTCGCCCGCAAGCGAGCGGCACGTCCGCAGCGCCGACGAGCAGATCATCGGCGAGATCGAAGTCGATGCGATCTACAGCCCCGTACTGCGGGTGCGGTTCCGCGTCGAGGACACGCGGGTCGGGCAGAAGACCAACTTCGACCGGCTCATCATGGATATCTGGACCGACGGTACCGTGATTCCGGAAATGGCCCTCACGGAGGCCGCCAAGATCCTCCGCAAGCACCTCAACCCGTTCGTGCAGGTCGAGGAGCCGGGCGACGAGCGTGTTTCCGATGATGCTGCGGCAGCCGCGGCTGTCGATGACAGCCTCGTTCGCAAACTGAACACGCCCGTCTCGGAAATGGACTTCACCGTCCGATCGGCCAACTGCCTTGAATCGGCCGCGATCGAGACTGTGTCACAACTGGTGACTCGCAGCGAGTCTGAACTTCTGGCCCTTCGCAGCTTCGGCAAGACCTCGCTGCGTGAGGTGACCAAGAAACTCGAAGAAATGGACCTGGCGCTGGGCATGCGACTGCCTGAGGGCTATCAGATGCCGGAGGCGGCCTACACCGGCTGAGCCCGCGAGACGTCCACCGGCTCTGGCCGAGGACGAGGAGACACGTCATGCGAAATCGCATTCACGGAAAACAACTCGGGCGAGACAGCGAACATCGCACTGCGATGCTGCGCAATCTCGCCGCCGGTCTGTTCGAGCACGGGCAGATTGAAACCACGATGCCCAAGGCCAAGGCTGCGCAGCCCTTCATCGAGAAGATCATCACGATCGCCAAGAAGGGTGGCTTGCAGGCGAGACGACAGATCGAGGCGAGGATGAACGACCGCATGATTCATGCGTGGGTGGCGGACGGCAATGTCCCCGACTCCCGCAAGGACAATGTGTACTTCGACCTACCCTCTGCTTCCGACATCGAGTTCAACCGCTACGGCGAACTTCGCAAGGCACCTCGGCTCGTGCAGCACGTGATGACTGCAATCGCCGATCGCTACCGCGATCGGGACGGTGGATATACCCGCATCATCCGTACCGGCCGGCATCGGCTCGGTGACGGCGGCGATATCGTCGTGCTGCAACTCGTCGGCGAAGAGGAAGGCCCGCAGATCGGTGGTGGCACCTCCACCCGTCGCAAGCAGGCTGACCGCCGCACCGCGTACGCCGCCTCGCTTCGCAAGGGCGAGCCGGTGGCCGAAGTCGAGGATGAGGCGATCGTCGAGAACACCGAGGCTCCGGCCGAAGATGAGGCCAGCGTTGAAGAGGCCGCGGCAACCGATGCTCCCGAAACCGAAGACATCGCTGAGGCAGCGGCCGACAGCGATGAAGCTGCGGTCGAAGCCGACGACGAGGACGACAAGAAGTCCGACGGCTGATATGGGGGGCTGGGCAGCTCCCCCGGCGTCAGTCTCTTCGACCTCGGGCCTGTTCTTGGCCCCGGGGCGGTACCTGACCCCGTATCCTGCCCACGATGCTCGCCGAACTGGACACGACGCAGGAACAGGCACTCGCCGCGCTCGCCGCAGCGGGCGATGATGCCGCCGTGGAAGCGTGGCGGATCGACTGGCTTGGCTCCAAGGGGCAACTCAAGCAGTTGATGGCCCGTATGAAGGACGTTGAGCCGAGTGAGCGGCCGGCCTTCGGCGAGCGGATGAACGCCTTGAAGCAGGCGCTCGAAGACGCGTTCAAGGCCCACAAAGATGTTGGTGCGAAGGGTCCGTCCGGCCCGCCTATGGACGTGACCGAACCGGGCCTTCCTGCTGGCCTGGGCCGACGTCACATTGTCAGTCAGACGGTGGCCGAGATCATCGAGGTCTTCGCCCGCATGGGTTTCGAGCCGACCACGGGCCCTGAGGTCGAGGACGAATGGCACAACTTCACCGCGCTGAACGTGCCGGAATCGCATCCCGCCCGCGAAGCCATCGACAACTACTACCTTGAGGGCGGCGGCATTCTTCGCTCGCAAACCTCGACCGTGCAGATTCGCGTGCTTGAGAAGACCCCTCCACCGGTTCGCATCGTCGCGGCCGGTCGCGTGTACCGCCCCGACACGCACGATGCCACGCACTACAGCATGTTCCACCAGGTCGAAGGACTCTACGTGGATCGCGGCGTCACCATGGTCGATCTCAAGAGCACCCTGCTTGGTTTTGCCCACGCCTTCTTCGGCGAGGAGGTCGAGGTCCGCATGCGACCGAGTTTTTTCCCCTTCACCGAGCCATCGGCCGAAGTGGATATGAAGATGCGGATCAAAGGGAAGTGGCAGTGGGTGGAACTTGGCGGCTGCGGCATGGTGGACCCCAATGTGCTGGAAGCGTTGAACATTGACGCAGAGGAATGGACCGGCTTTGCATTTGGTCTCGGCGTTGAGCGGGTCGCGATGCGAAAGCACGGCATCGCCGATATTCGATGGCTGTTTGAAAACGACGCGCGTTTCCTGCGTCAATTCTGAACCTCCCTTCTTGGAGCATTTCGCATGAGCGAGCAGGCAGACCAAGACACCTTCGGCGGCATGAGTTCGCTCACGTCCGTGCCGAACCTGTCGACGTGGACGCCGGAGGTGCCACAGTGGGTGGCCGTTGTGTCGATCGTGATCGGCGTGCTTGGCATGCTCTGCTGGGGTGGGCAGGGGGCCATGGCCCTTGGTATGGCCGGTATGGACCATGCGGATGACATGCCAATGCCAACAGGCGGGCATGCAGTCTTTGAAATGTTCATCTATGGATCGGCGACCCTGCTCGGATTGTGGCTGATCATCGCGGGCAGCGGTGCGGCGAGTGGCGCCGAATGGAGCCGCGGCGCCCTGCGATGGTGGGCATGGATCCGCATACTCTTGGCGATCATCGGACTGATCGGCGCGTTCTACTGGTTCAACAACGTGCTGGAAGCATCAATGGGTCTCGTGGACCAACAAATGGCCGAGGCGGTTTCCGATGATGCCCCGACCGCTGAGATTCCGGTTGTTACTGAGAACGCGATGCGGGCGATCATGACGGTCTGGATTGTGGTCGTGTCGATTGCCATCAGCGTATGGCCTGTGGTTGTGCTGATTGTGACAAGCCGTCGAGGCGCGGCCTGATATGTCCGCTCACTTTCTCGATGAACTTCGCTGGCGGGGCATGCTCCACCAGACAACCGCCGACGAGGCGCTGCCCGCCTACCTCGCTGGTGGGATGCGGACCTGCTACTGCGGTTTTGATCCAACCTCAACCAGCCTGACCATCGGCAATCTCGTGCCGATGATGCTGCTGGCCCGCTGGCAACGATGCGGACACAAGCCGATCGTACTCTGTGGCGGTGGAACCGGCTTGATCGGAGATCCATCCGGCAAGGAGGCCGAACGATCTCTCCAAACCCGCGAGCAGGTGCAGGCCAATGTCGCTGCGCAAAAACAGATCTTCAGCCGTGTCATCGACTTTGATTCCGGCGCCGACAACGCGGCGATCATGGTCGACAACGCCGATTGGCTCGGCAAACTCGGATATCTCGATGTTCTCCGTGATGTCGGCAAGTACTTCTCGGTCAACACGATGATTCAGAAGGACTCGGTCCGCGAGCGGCTGCACAACCGAGAGCAGGGCATTTCCTATACCGAGTTCTCCTACATGCTTTTGCAGGCGTATGACTTCCTGCACCTTCGTACAAGCTACGACTGTACTGTTCAGATGGCGGGATCCGACCAGTATGGCAACATCGTCTCCGGTATCGATCTGATCCGACGGCACATGGCCGATGCTCCGGAAGGCGAGCCGCGTGGATACGGCATCACGGCGCCGCTGATCACCAAGGCCGACGGTACCAAGTTCGGCAAGACCGAAACCGGCACCGTCTGGCTGACTGCCGATCGCACGAGTCCGTGGGCCTTCTACCAGTTCTGGCTCAACGCAAGCGATGAGGATGCCGGGCGGTTCCTGCGAATCTACACCTTCCTCGATCAGTCCACCATCGAAGATCTTGAAACACGCCATGCCGCTGCGCCCCACGAGCGAATCTCGCAACACATGCTCGCTTCCGAGCTCACGTGCATGATGCACGGCGCGGACGAACTTGCTCGCGTCGAGGCGGCCGCCGCGGCCCTTTTTGGCGGCGGCGTCCGAGATCTTGAAGAGGACATGCTCGAGGCTGTTTTTGCGGATGTCGAATCATCCAACCACAACCGTACGGCACTTGACGGGGGTGTGCCGCTGGCCGAACTTCTCGCAGATACTGGCCTGGCAAAGTCGCGACGAGAGGCGAGGGAATTCCTCAAGGCCGGAAGTGTGTCGGTCAACGGCGAGAAGATCTCCGGACAAGAGGCCGTTGATCGCTCGCTTGCTGCTGCGGACCTGCTTCACGGCCACACCATCCTGTTGCGGCGGGGCAAGAAGGCGTGGCACTGCACCCGTTG
>DOVP01000137.1:0-3822 GCA_003520025.1 Phycisphaerales bacterium | reverse complement strand
GGCGTGGCACTGCACCCGTTGGAGTTGATTGTTATTCCACGCGGGTGATCGTTAAGGCGATCTCGGGGTGTGGATTGTCCTGCCAATGCCCGAGCACCGGAGTGGCGGTGCCGTCCGGTCGAACAATGGCAAAGAAAGACACGGCCTTCTTCTCGACCGACCGCTCCTTGTCATTGGTGGTCAGATGCACCAAGGCGATGATTTGAGCCCGACCCGCCTCGACTTCGGAGATGTCATCGGGCGATGCTTCAATGTCGACATCGCTCAGAAGCGGTTCGGTGAGCGTGACTTGGTATGTCCCGAAGTCCTGGGGTGAAGAAATGATCTGGATGCGTACGCGAGGAACCGTAGCTCGCCGTTGCCGGGCGAGCAGTTGGAAGGAGACACGAGCCGAAGCGGGCTCGATCGTGACCGGTACGGAGAGTTGCGCCGAGTCGGGCAGCCGCAGGGTGCCATCGACTGTATGCAGTACACCGGGCTCCAGTCTGGCAATGTCACGGGGATCGACCGTCGCTTCGACCACCAAAGGATCAGGGAGTTGATGCGCGATACTTCGTGGGACGGTCACTTGGACATCCTTTGGCGCGACGGACACATCCTGCACCGTCGAGGCGGCCTGAATGTCCGCTCTGGTAACGGCGGTCAGCGTGACGAACTCGGTGATATCGACCGTAATTCGGGCTGGGTCTACGGACACAACCGATACCCCCAGATCGCGAATGTCCTCGACATCCTGAATCACTTTGGCGAGGTTTGCGATTTCTTGGCGGCCATGCTCGGCTGGCAGCGGGATGTGTAGTGGGGATGTGTTGAGTAGATCGCGGGTATTCCGAACGGCCAGTGCCGGGCCTTCGATCGTGAGGGTCATGGGAATGGGTGATGGCGAGACGTCGTACCGCTCGCCTGAGGAATCGCTTGCGACGGTGAAGTCAAGCCGCCCGGCGATCGTCTCGGTCTCTCTGGTTTTGGCTGCGGCGAGGAGCCAGATCAGGATGGTCACGACTGTGACCAGCACGATGGTGCCGAATTGTCGCGGACCCTTCATGAGGTTTGCCCTTCCACTGCGGGCGGTTCTTGCTCGTCGAGGTCCGTCAGACTTCGCCGGAGTGCCTCGGTCAGTTTGTCAACAGCGATGGGACTTTCCAGATGCCCGCCGTCGGCAAGGCTGATGATGCCCGTTTCTTCGCTGACGACCACGACCAGACAATCCGATTCGGCCGAGAGGCCTACCGCCGCGCGGTGGCGGGAGCCATACTTGGTTGGCAAGGTGCCCTCTTCGGCCAGCGGGAACTGCACGCCCGCGGCGAGCACCCGCTCGCCGCGGATCACCACGCCCAGATCGTGCAGCGGGCTGTTGGGCCAGAAGATGGACTCAAGCAGCGAGGGATTCAGTTTCGCATCGAGCGGCTGTCCGCCTTCAATCAGGCTCCCGAGTCGGATGTTCCGCTCGATGGCGATGATGGCCCCGAATCGGCTGCGGCTCAGGAAGGAAACGGCTTCGGCGATGACATCGACGCGGGCATCGTATTCGTACCGGCGGCCGGATCGGAGTAGCCGTGCCTGTCCGAGTCGCATGGTTGCTTGTCGCAGTTCGGGTTGGAAAATGACGATCAGCAGAATGGCCACCAGGCCAACGAAGTAATCGATGATGAAATTGAGCCTCGCGAACCGCTCCGTGCCAAGCCCGAGCAGTTGCAGAAGTACGAAGGCCGCAAGCAGCACCGCGAAGCCCTTGACGATCCCGGCCCCTCGGGTGCCCTGTAGGAATCGGACCGTGAAGTAGACCACGGCCCAGATAAGGGCCAGTTCGATCACCAGTTCCAGAAGATCGATGCTCAGGAGGCTTGGTGGCATTGAGAGATGGTCCTGCCCGCGGGAAGCGGGGCGCTGGCGAGTATACTTGGACGATCTCCCTCCATCAGGGGAGGGGAGGCAAACATGGCCAGTGTCGACGGCAAGTATCAAGTAGCACGGTCCACCGGACGGTGCGAGGAGACGGGTGAGATTCTCAAGCCCGGCTCGCCATGTATCGCCGCGCTCTGCGATGAACCCGAGGAGGGCGGTTTTTGTCGGCTCGACTATTCGCCCGAGGCGTGGGAGGGTGGTGCCCGCCCCGACGGCCTCTTCAGTTTCTGGCGAACGACGGTTCCAGAGCCGAATGCAAAAAAGCGGCTGCTAGTGGATGACGAGGTGCTCTTGGACCTGCTGGACCGGCTCGCCGATGCCGATGAGCCCCGCAAATTGGCATTTCGCTTCGTGATCACCCTTGTGCTGCTTCGCAAGCGACTTCTGAAATTCGATCGCCGCGAGGAGGTGGCTGAGGGTATTCGCTGGCACCTGAGCCGCCGCGGCCCTGCTGGCGATGGCGAGTCGAATTGGACCGTTCTCGACCCAAGCCTCGAGGACGATGACATCGTCGATCTGCACGAGCAATTGGGGGAAGTGCTTCAGGGCGACCTATGAACGCCGCTCATCTGGCTTGGACCGCTGCCGTGATGGCGGTGCTCGTGGGATGCGCCTCGCCACCCCCGATCGAAAGAACGTCCACGGACACCGTATTGGCCGATTGGAGTCGCCGGACCGAGCCACTGGAGCGATTGCATGTCGAGGGGCAGGCGCAGGTGCACTGGCGGGACGAGCAGGGTGAGCATATGGAGCAGGGCGACCTTTCCGCATGGTTGGACGGCGATCTTCGCAGTTCGCTGAGGGTGACGAAGTTCGGTGATGTCTACCTTTGGTACGGGGCCACGCCTCGTCAGGTCTGGGTGTTCGACTTCGTGTCTGATCCATCGACGCTGCGGACAGGTCCTCCACAGGCCCATCAGGATGCCGGGACGCTCGCCGTGCGACCGGCAGTCTTGCGGATGCTATTGGGTCTGGATCCGTGGCCCCGCGAAGTGGTGGTGTCTCATGCCGAGGATGCCGTTCTTGTTCGTGGGCCCGCCTTGGGCGGACAACTCGAGGCCCGTCTGCGTCCGGGTGATTTGCAGCCGCTGACGATCACGCTGGAGTTCTCCGAGCGAGGTCGTCTGGTAGCCGAACATCGGTGGTCGACAGGTGAAGTATGGGTAGAATTCGCCCCTGAGGCGAGGCGACTGGCACGCGTCGTAGATCTTCACGATGGTCGCGCGAAAGTCAAACTCCGAACGAGTCACGCCGAGGTGATGACGGCCGCCGAGATGGATGCCCAAGCGACGGTCTTTGACCGTGAGAAAATCGCGGCACATCTTCAGCCGGATGTGGTCAAGTGATCATCACCGCCGTATTGGCGGTTCAAATATGCGTGCCGCCACCGGCTGCTCTTGGTGACGTATTGTGGTTTGTGGGGAAGTCTCCGGAAGACGATACGACGACATCACTCTGCGTGATGAGTACCTCAGCAGAAGCCGACCGATTCACGTCGCTGCGGATGTTGGCTGGTCCACCCCAGGCAATCGCCGCGAACAGTTCGACGGTGTGGATAGCCCCTCCAGCCCATGGTCGCGGTGGTGACAGTGTGTCTCTCTTGGCGATCCGTGCCGACTGGGATCCGCGGTTGGAAACATGGATGACCAAGCCGGCTACCGGGATGGACCGATTGCCCGCCGTGGACTTGGGCGGTGTGGACCGGTTGATCGCAAGCCCGCAGGGGCCGATCATCATCGGGGGGGGGTCTGGTGATCGCATGGTGGCCGTCCTTCGCCGCGGCCAATGGCAGCGGCTTGCGGATCTCCCGGTTGCAGAGCCGGTGCACGGGGCGATAGACGCGGGTGGTGATTTGATCGTACTCGCCGGTGGCGAGGGCGACGCTGTGATTTGGCGATGCGAGATCGATGGAGGTGG
>DOVP01000002.1 GCA_003520025.1 Phycisphaerales bacterium | reverse complement strand
AAAAAGAAGTCGCCTGCGAAGAAGAAGATTCCCGCGAAGAAGACGCCCGCAAAGAAGAAGGTGACCAAGAAGAAGGCGCCTGCAAAAAAGAAAGTCACAAAGAAAAAGGCTTCTGAGAAGAAGAAGGTGACCAAGAAGAAGGTCGCCAAGAAGTCGGCTTCCAAGAAGAAAACGCGATCGACATCGCGCAAGCGCTGATGGCGGTGATCGGCTTCTTTCTGTTCGCTGGTTTGGCCACAGGGCCGCCGCCGCCGCTCCTTGATGTGACCGAGTTGTTGCAGCGGTATGGCGATGAGCCCGCAGTCGTAACCAACGGGCAACCGTGGAGTTCGGTCACGCATCGCCAGAGTGTCATGGCACAGGCAAATGGACGGGAAGCGGAGTTGGCGGGCAACATCCAACTGGCGTTCGAGGCCTACACCGAAGCGGTCGATGCCGACCCCTGCAACGAGGCGGCATGGTCGGGACTCTGCAGGATTGGGCAGCAGGCTGGCGATGTAGCGCTGGCGCAGAAGGCGTGGGCACAGCGACTTCGGTTGTGCCCTGACGATCCTGATGCGATCAGCAATGCCGCCTCCCGTGCCATTCGAACTGGTCGACATGAAGAGGCATTGCCGCTGCTGTTGAGGCGGTACGAAGCAGATTTGGGTGACGATCGGCTGCAGTCGGCCCGCTGGAACGCGGCGCTCAGCGTCCAGTTGGAGCGTGTTGGCGAAGAGGCTGCTGCCCCGCTGGGACAGAATGCTCGGGACACCCTCATGGAGTTGGCGGTGTCATCGCCGGGTGACAACGAGAACCGTATCAAATGGGCGAGTCTGCTTCAGCAACTCGTCAGCGAGGGATCACGTTCGCTGGCTCGCGACATTGCTGCAGCGCGTCTCGGCAGTGGCATGTTGACCGCTCTCGGTGATCGCGGCCGATTCACTTCCACGTGCATTGCGATCGATGGGGTAGCTCGCGACACAGAGGCGACTGCTGAACTGATTCGATCACTCCCCCCACACAATCTTCGGCTTCGCACTCATTTTCGAGAGCCGCTGAAGCCCGCCGAAATGTGGATGCATGCGTCGACCATCCACGCCACGTTGGGTAATGTGGACGGCGCGATCATGTTGCTTGAGGAGGCGATTCGGAAGGATGACAATCTTCCGCTGGCGCTGAACAATCTTGGATACATGTTGCTCGAGCGTGAGGTTGATATGCCGCGTGCTGCGGCCATGATCGAGTCGGCATGCGAGCAGGATCCGGAACCAGCGGCCAATCTCGACAGTCTTGGGTGGCTCAGAGTGTTGCAGGGTCGACTTCAGGATGACGAGCACGAGCGTGGTGCTCTGAGTCTGCTCCGCGAGGCGGCTCGGTTGTCAGATCAGATGGATCCGGTGATTCTTGAGCACCTTGGCGAAGCCGAGGCGGCCGCAGGCCAGGAGGAAGCTGCTCGTCGCACTTGGCGGCATGCATTGTCCTTGCTTTCGCACCCTCGGTTCATCGCTGACCGTGTTCGTATATACGACCTTGTGCAGAACGGCGACTGGGGCATTTATCTGATGCCTTCTCGCGCTCTGTATGATCTGGAGTTCCAAGACAACGCACCCCGTCTTCGGTCCAAACTTGATGTGAGCGAAAACGAGGCAGACTGAGACGTCAGGAGGGTTCCCGCATGGCCGGTCACAGCAAGTGGGCGAACATCAAGCATCGCAAGGCGAGGCAGGATGCAGTCAAGGGTAGGGCCTGGAGCAAGGCGAGCCGCGCGATCATGGCGGCAGTGAAGCAGGGCGATCCCGATCCGGACACGAACCTCAGGTTGCGGTACGCCATTGAAGACGCCAAGAGCGTCAACATGCCCAAGGACACCATCAAGAAGGCCATCGAGAAGGCCAGTGGTGAAGGAACTGACGGGGCGACCTATCAGGACATTCGCTATGAAGGCTACGCTGCTGGCGGCGTGGCCATTCTTGTTGATTGCCTGACTGAAAACGTGCAGCGAACCGCCCCGATCATCCGGCACGCCTTCGAGAAGCACGGTGGCAACATGGCCAAGACCGGGGCCGTTTCGTTTGGATTTCATACCAAGGGCGTGATCCTCATCGAGGAAGGGAAGGCAACCGAGGATCAATTGATGGAAGTGGCACTTGAGGCGGGCGCCGAAGACATTGTCGAGCATGATGGCGGCTTTGAGGTTATGACCGATGTGCCATCCTTCATCGCCGTCAAGGACGCCATTGACGCCGCCGCCATCGAGACCGTGAGCGCCGAGATCACGATGATTCCAGACACCACCATCACCTGTGACAGCGTGCTGGCCTCCAAGATTCTGAAACTCATCGATCTCATCGAAGAATGCGACGATGTTCAGAAGGTCCACAGCAACGCTGATATCCCGGAAGAAGTCATGGCTTCGCTGGAGTGATGGAGACTCGCCGCGCCGTCATCTTCCGCGGACAAGTACAGGGCGTCGGTTTCCGATGGACCACATGTCGCGTAGCACAGTCACATTGTGTTCGAGGCTGGGTACGAAATGAGCCTGACGGCACGGTGCGGTGTGAACTGGAGGGCGATCCGCGCCAGATCGATGTCTTCCTCGACGCGGTGGAGCATGCCATGGACGGTCACGTGCAGGAGCGTGTCGAGGTATCCGCCGGGGCCGGGACGATTCCCGACGAGGGTGTGGAAGTCAGGCGGTAGGGGTGGTCACTTGGATCTGAGGCGAATGTTCCGCCATCGCACCTGACCGGGGTCCGCAGAACCATGAACCTGCAGGGCGATGAACCCTTCGGCATCCTGCTTGTCCACCAGGTTGGCGCACGGTATCCCGTTGACCCACGTACGAAGTCGATCTCCATCGGCTTCGATTCGAAGCGAGTTCCACTTAAAAATGCTCGGTACCGCCGCCATTGCATCCGGATCATCCTTGAGCGGCGCGAGCCACCCGCGCCCGGACTCATCGTAGATGCCGCCGGTCCACTTGCGGTCCGAGTGATCGAGTTCACACTGATAGCCGCTCACCCGTCCGTCTTCATCGCGTTGCCGTGATCGGAACTGCACGCCGGAGTTGATGGGCTCATCCCACTTGAACTCGAGTTCGAGGACGAAGTCGTCGTACAGATCATTCGTACGCAGGAACGTGTTCGGTCCAGGGCCCCGAGTGCCGACGATCTCGCCGTTCTCAACGGTGTACGTTGCATCTCCGCCGACCTTGGTCCATCCATCGAGGTCTTTGCCGTTGAATATCGGTTTGGAC
>DOVP01000186.1 GCA_003520025.1 Phycisphaerales bacterium | reverse complement strand
TCGACGATCTGCTCATCCTGCTTAGCGAATTCGCCGAGTGCACCAGTGGCTGCCAGAGCGACATGGACAGCGACGGCGATGTGGACATCGACGACATGCTGGCCCTCATTGGGGCGTGGGGTGTGTGTCCACGCTAATTCAGCCGGCCCAACTCTTTGAGGATCGCCTCGTGGAGAATCTCCGCATCGCGCGTTTGTGAAGCGAAGGAGTCGTTGTCGGGCCAAATGCCGCGAATCTCTCGCAGCAGATCGGCCAGTTCGCCATGGACTTCGCGGGCCGCTTCAGGGTCTTCGCTCATCAGAAGTGCCCGACCGAGAAAGAGGTTGCTGTCTATCAAAGACCGGGCGACCACATGATCATGCCCGCTCCCCTCGCTGCTGCGTTCCATCGCCTGCTTCCATCCTGCTGCCGCTTCTCGAAGCGGCTCGACCGCATCGGCTGGCTGCTCTGCAATCAACAGAATCCGCCCGTGCTCAAGCAGACTCCGAGCAAGATCATTTCGTGACCGCGCATCGGTCGAGTTGTCGGCGACCAGTGTTCGTGCCAGTGGAAGGATCCTGCGGTAGGCCTCGATGGCATCGTCGATCCGCTCAAGCAGCGCGAGTTGCTGGGCCACATATCGCCGGGCGTTCATGACATCACGATTCCGGGTATTTGTCGGGCCGAGTGTGTCCAGAATCTCCTGCCGCGCCTCCAAGGAACGCTCGTACCACTCAAGCGACCGCTCGTGGTCACCCACGACATTCCAAGCGTAAGCCACACGAGCCCATGCCAGCGCCGCATCTCGCTGCATTGCTTCGGCATTGGGGAATGCTTGCTGCAACTGCTCGACGAAAGTCAACATCCGCTTGACCGCTGGATCTTCTTCTGGGTTGCCTTCGCGTGGAATCAAGCGGCTCCGATCCAGCAGCAGCCCCATGACCAACCGGCCCTGATCTGGATCGGTCGTAATCGCCGGAAGTTGCTCGACGAGGGCCTCTGCCTCCTCCAGCACCCGAAGTCGTTCGTCATTCCTGCCCGTTCGGCGATACCCATTCTCCAGCAGGGACCGAACACGAACTGCAAGGAACAATGCTTTTGTGTCGTCTGGGTCAAGTGCCCGCAGCGAATCGGAAATCTCAAGGGACTCTTCCCACTTGGCAATAGCGTCCTCTGGCTTCCCTCGGTTGCCGGACTGAAGACTCCACTCGTTGATGCCTGCCTGCTGCAAACCCTCCGCCAACATTCGCTGAAGAGTCGGATCATCCCCCGCTTGTTCGCGAAGTTTCTGTAAATACTCAAGACTGACCACGACCAGCGATTCACGAGCCTCCTGACTGTTTGCCAATGTGGCAATCGCGTCGAAGGAGTCCCGCATGAAGAAGGTGATCAGATCCCCGACCATCGCCCGCTTTTCTGATTGCTCTTCAAGCAGTTCGTTCTGCGTCTCAAGCGCAAGATTGCGGTTGACCAGCGCAAAGACGCCACCTGTGATGGCCAGCGCAAGTACTGCCGCCATGGATACAGCGGCAACCGTAAGACCCTTGTTGCGACGGACGAGTCGCTTGAACGATGTCATCAGGGTCGGCGGCTGCGCCATGATCGGCTCGTCGTTGAGCCATCGCCGAAGGTCATCGCCGAGTTCAGATGCAGTGCGATATCGATCGCCCCGGTCCTTTGCCATCGCCTTGGCGACAATCACCTCGAGATCGCCGCCGAGCGACTTGTCGTAGGTGCTGATCGGGTCGGGTCGGGCCTCGGTCACCGTCTTGATAGCCGTCGCGATACCACCGGATACCTCATAGGGAAGTTTGCCGGTGAGCATCTCGTAGAGCGCGACACCCAACGCATAGACATCCGCGGATGTGTCGAGGTCGAGCACGTCGCCAGCGCACTGCTCTGGGGCCATGTATTGCAGCGTCCCGACGATGGCATGCACATCGGTCTGCATCGTCACCCGCTGATCGCTGTCGGTACTTCGAGCCACGCCGAAGTCGATGATCTTCGGGTAGCCCGAGGACGAGACGAGAATGTTCCCGGGCTTGAGATCGCGGTGGATGATGCCCTTGGCGTGCCCGGACCCGACCGCCTCGCAGACCTGGGCCATGAGTTCAACCTTGGCGCGAATGTCGAGGTGGTGTTCCTCTGCGTACTCATCGAGAAGCCGCGCGTTGGGCACGTACTCCATCGCGAAGAAAGGTGCCGCGCCGTCGCCCTGATCGAAGGTGCCCGCTTCATAGATCTGCGCAATGCCTGGGTGCGCTAGACGCGCGAGCATCTGGGCCTCGAACTCGAATCGCTTGAGCGCCATGGGCGAGGCCACTCCCGCCTTGATCACCTTGATCGCCACTGGTCGGCGTGGCCGCCGCTGCATGGCGAGGTAGACGGCGCCCATGCCGCCCTGGGCAATCATCCCCTTGATGACGAATCCGGAAATTTCGGTCGGCGCGTTTTCTGGCAACGCCTTGAGATCTTCGAATGGATCGCCATACTCGGCGGCCATGGTGCTGAGGTCATCCTCATCGACATCCTCACCAGTAAATGTGGCGGGAAGTTCGGGTTCATCGGGTACCTGAGACTGTGGTGGCCTCTTGTGAACCCCTGATGCCATGGTGGCCATCGAGTCGAACTCCTCGGCCTCATCATTGGGGAGGGAATCAGAGGGAGAATGGGTACCGCCATCCTCCGCATCCTCGGGCTGGGAACTGTCGTCGTTTGGCTTCACCGCTGCACCTGCATCGTGCTGGTGAGTCTACTGGCGATCAGGCCGTCGCAGCAGCCTCACGGTAGTCGTAGACACCCCAGCCGGTTTTGTTGCCGAGCCGACCCGCTTCGACCAACTCGACGAGCTTCTCGCACGGGGCATACTTGTCCGGGTGCCCAAGGCCCTCGTGCAGCACCAGCATGATGTCGCGGCACACATCAAGGCCAATCAAATCAGCGAGTCGGAGCGGGCCCATTGGGAAAGCACATCCAAGTTTCATGATCCCGTCGATGGCCTCCGGCTCGGCTACACCGTCGTTCCAGGCATGGAAGGCTTCGTTGATCATGGGCATGAGCACACGGTTGCTGACGAAGCCTGGGTGGTCGTTGGCCGCGATCGGGGTCTTGCCCATGGCCTCGCTGAGGGCCATTGTGCGCTCAAGCGTCTCTTCACTCGTGGCCTGCGACTTGATGACTTCGACGAGTTTCATCACCGGCACCGGATTGAAGAAGTGCATGCCGATGACACGATCGGCGGCACCTGGAATGCTGTCGGCAATGGAGGTGATTGAAATGGATGATGTGTTGGTTGCGAGCACGCAGTCAGCCGGGTAAGAGTCAGCCATTGACGCGAAGATCTTCTTCTTGAGTGCTTCGTTTTCGGTCGCCGCCTCGATCGCGAAGGATGACTCGGCGGCGCGGCAGGCTTCTGCGCTGTAGCAAATGCGGGCAAGGGCTGTGTCCGCCTCGTCCTGGCTCATGCGTTCCTTTTGCACGTTTCGCCCCACCGTCTTCTCGTGATAGGCCTTGGCGCGGTCGAGTTGCTCCTGTGAGACATCCACCTGGCACACTTCGATGCCTGACTGAGCCGCAGTAATCGCGATCCCGCTTCCCATGGTTCCTGCGCCGATGACTGTGATGATGGTGTTGTCTGACATACACATGCTCCTGACTTGGATGAACCGCGCAGTGTACTCGCATCACCGGTTCTACCGCGCCGATGCTCAATCACTCCCGTGGGCGCCCCTCGCCTCACAAGAGGCGGTGCGGATCGTCGGGTTCCGGGTGATGGTGGATAAGTCGGGAACCCTGGAAAAAGCACACAGGGGCGAAACTCTTCCTGAATCCGCCCCTGTGCTGGAAGCTGCGGTGGGAGAACCGCAGATATCAAAATGTCGGTCAGTCGCACCAGTTCCGCAACTCGGGACCGACGTAGGTCGCGAGCGGACGGATGATGCGGTTGTTGGCGTGTTGTTCCATGATGTGCGCGCACCAACCGGTGACTCGGCTGGCGACGAAGATCGGGGTGTACTGGGGAACGGGGATGCCCATGGCGAAGTAGGTCATGCCGCAAGGGAAGTCCACGTTGGGATGGATGTTCTTGTCGCGAAGCATGATGGCTTGGACTTCGTCGCCAAGATCGAACCAGCGTTTCTCGGTTGGGTTCTCTTGCTCGGCGTATTTGAGACCCCACCCACGCAAGATGCCTGCACGATGATCGCCGTTCTTGTAGACGCGGTGACCAAAGCCCATGAGTTTGCGTTTCTCGGTAAAGGCCCGCTGCATCCACTCCTCTGTGGTCATGGCCCCACCCTCGGTGTCGGTCATGATGTCGCGGAGCATGTCCATGGCCGCCTCGTTGGCGCCACCGTGGAGATTGCCCTTGAGAGCGCCGATGCCGCCACAGACCGCGGAATGCATGTCGCTGTTGGTCGAGGCAATCACGCGGGTCGTGAATGTCGATGCATTGAAGTCGTGCTCGGCATAGAGAATGAGCGAGACGTCCACCACCTTCGCGGCGATCTCTCCGGGCTTCACGCCGTTCATGCACCACAACAGATTGGCTGCGTGGGAAAGTGATGCGTCCGGTTCGACCGGTGTCTTGCCATCGAGCGCCATCTGGTGCGTGCCGATGCAGGTCGGAATCTTGGCGAGCAGCCGCATGGCCTTGCGGAGTTCGGCTGCGGGACTGTTGTCTTCGCAGTCGGGATCGATGTGCGAAAGCAGCGAGACAGCGGTTCGCAATACGCTCATTGGATGGGCGTCTGGAGTCTCATTCGCAATCCGAATGATCTCTCGCTGAACCTCGGTTGGGATAGCGCGTTCGGCCTTGAGTTCGGCATCGAAGGCAGCAAGTTCTTCCGCGGAGGGCTTGTGGCCGACAAGCAACAGGTGCGACACCTCTTCAAATGTGGCGTTGGCAGCAAGATCGGCAATCTCGTAGCCGCGGTAGATCAGTTGGGTCTGGTTAACCGAGCAGACGCTCGTATCACCAGCCGAAAGTCCGGCCAAACCACGTGTATCTGCAGGCTTTGTTGTCACGGTTGCGCTCGACATGTTGGTACTCAATTCCCTCTCAAATTCACCGACAACACCGTTGTTGTCGGACTACCACAGGTGTGCTCCCTCGAAAGACCACCGCACACAACGCAGCCGAGCCATCCTAACAGAATCGCGT
>DOVP01000078.1 GCA_003520025.1 Phycisphaerales bacterium | reverse complement strand
GCGCGTCTGGGGATTCACGGCGCACCCTCTGGTTCAGCAGTGGCCGCTTCGGATTCGTCGGGTGAGTGCAAACGAATGGTGACACCAAATGGAAGCCGCTTGCCGTCCTCGGTATCAGCTCCTGTGGTTGCGACATTCCACGCCTCATCTTCGACCCAGTGCTGGCGGAAGGTCTCGCCAACCTCCCGGCTCTCCGCCTCGGCCTCCAGCACGAGACGCGCTGTGACCTGAACTGCCCACTCGTCGACACCGCCCTTCTTGGGGGCATCGACGCCCTTGTAGTCCAGTGCCGCTGCCACTTCGTCCAGTACCAGTGCCCCACTGGGCTGGAGCCGATCGACCGCGATGGCGAGGTGATCAACCCAGTCCGGCTGCACCGAAGTCCAGAGGTCCAAATGGGCCAATCGGTAGCGGTCACGGTGATATCGCAGCCACTTCGGTTCCAGTTTGGCCCGCTGTGTATTGATCGCGTCCAGTTGTCGCTGCATGGACTGTACGCGGGTGCTGCCCCAGGTCCAGATGAGGCCAAAAAGCACCAGCAATACCCCTGCTGCCGCCAATCCAAGCTGCCGATGCCGCTCAAAGCGGTGAGTTGGCTTTCGCGGTGAACTGAAATCGATCAGCGGCTTGCCCATGTGGTCGGCAAGCAGCAATCCCAGCAGTGACCAAAGGCGGCTCACATCGTGTCCAGCCTGCTCGATCCGTGGATGTGTCGACAGCACGATCACCGGTGAAGTGGTGATCTCCTCCATTGCCTCCAACATCGGCTCCGTGATTTCCACATCGCCGATGAGGACAACCTGATCGATCGTGGCAGCAGCGGCTTCGACCTGCCAACTCGTCCATGTCCGCCGGGCCTCTCGAATGGCAGCCTCGGCAACCTCGTCAGCGGCCCCCGTGGGAAGTGCTGCGGCGCGGGCAATGCGCACATCGAGGCCTTCCAACAGTATGAATTCGGCACCATCCCCGCTGACATCAACACAAGCAATGCATCCTCCGTGCGGATCAGCAATCAAACTCGCCACGCCGAGGAGCCGAAGCGACATGCGACCGACGGGGCGTTTGGCTGCCGCCATGCGGTAGCGTCCACGATCCAGAGATGACTCCGGCAAGGCTGCAGCAAGGAGATTTGAATCGGCGACTGCCACAGTGTCCGGCAGGAAGTCGATGACGGCAGCGCCACCTTCAAGATGCAGTTCATCCCGCATCGCAAGATCGACCATCGCCGGAAGTTCGCCCTTCGACGGCGTCTCAAGAAGGAGCCTCTTGATAACGACATCGTCCCGGGAGACGGCCAGCAGGCACTTACCTGTCGGCATGCCCGCCGCGTCCAGAAGGCCGCGGATCCAATCCGCGACGATCTCCGATTCCATATCGGGCCGCTCCTGCACGATCGTGGATTCGACACGCAATCCACTTCCAACAAATGTGACCGCCACACCACGCAGATGCCGCGGCCCAAGTTCAATCGCGATTCGATAGCGGCTCATCTCAGTTTGATCCTACCCGGTTCAGGGGCGCCATCGACCAAGACGCTGGTCATCCGGTTCAATCGACTCGACAGTATCCGCTTCCGAGGCGATATTCGGATCCGCTGGTTCGGGTGACTCGACACCCACGGCCTCGCCCGGGGCTGGCTCGGCATTCAGGACCTCGCCTGGAGCCGGCTCAACTATTTCTCCCTCCGCCACCGGAAGCTGATCTCCACGCCCCGGCCAGGCACATGCCTGTCGCCGCATCGTGATGTCGCGCATCATGGCAATTCTAGGCTGCTCGCCCGCAACATCGACGATGACATCAACCACTCGGGCGTCCTGCAGGACAGTGTCGAGCGCATCGCCGGGAACCTCCCCACACGCAAGACGAAGACGCCAAGTCCACGATCCAACCGTCGCGCGATCCAGAAAATCAACCGCGATCTCTGTGGGAAGTATGTCCTCGATAAAGGGCCATGCCGGCGTTGCCAGGAGTTCATCATCCAGACCATCACGCCGCTGAACGATTGCAGCGGCTTGATCGGCCGTGACGCCGGGAAGGCTCGCAAGCACCTCGGCCGAAGCAGCGTTGATGTCGATGCGACCACGACGATATCGAACCGGCTCCATCGAGAATGCATCGATCGCATCAGCCCAGTCCTTGGGGGGCATGTCAAAGGACAGGATGAGCCGCATAAGATCTGCATCCGACTCAACTGGATTCTCGGCAAGAATCTTCTCCAACGCCTCGGTAATCACGTCATTAAATCGCGATCGAATACGCTCCGCCAACTCTTCGGACCATGGCACATCAAGATTGATTCGAAGGTCACCGCTCTGCTGCACATTCGGCTCATGTGCATGCACGGTCAACCGCTGGCAGATGCCGCCCGAATCGGTTGCTTCGATCGGCCCCTGATCGAACTGCATGAGTACATCCCGCACATCATCGATTCGGTGCGCGTTTCGCTTGGAGACAACGGCTTCGGATCGACCAAGTACTTGATCGAGTTGTTCGACAGACGCAAGATTGAGATCAAGCCGCCCCGCCTCGGCGACCAACACTCGCTCGCCTTCAACCGGCAGCAGCCTCGCAACCGTTGCGTGGCGGCCTGATTCCCACAGCACGATTTGATCATCGAGGTTGGGAGCCTTCCCAACTCGCATGTCGTCCCGTTGTTCAAACAACTCAGTCGCAAAGACGAGTACGGCCGAATGTACCGCCGCATCCTCTTGAATCGCCTCGGAACCGCCGTCGATACCAGCAGTCTCCACGCCAGCGATCGCAAGAAGGGCCACCGTTGTCCAAAGTGATGCCGCCGTCACAATCGTGACTGCCGCAAGCACGATGCCTCGCCGCTTCTTCATGGAGTCTGCCTCCAGATGCCCGCAACTGTCAGTACGCGGCGGCGATCGGGGGGCAAATCAGCCTCGGATGGATCTATCAGGCTGTCCTGAAGCCAGGCCTCCAGCAAGACAGCCGCCGGCAGCGCCCCTGCATCAAGTGAGTCAAACGAGTCCTGCCACTGCTGCCCGTCGTGAAAGCGAAAGCGGAGATCGCCGATCGGCAGCGGTTCGCCACCACCGATTCGAACGGTGTGTTGCTCTTGATCAAACCGAATGTCAAGACTCCGCCGCGATCCGAGCGCTGCCTCGAGGCTGTCCGCCGGGCGATCCTGCGAAGCGAACAAATGCACTGTTGTTTCGTCCCCGCTGAAGCCCGCCTCGCCAGCCACCGAGGCCGCGCCGGTATCGAGCGCAATCGCCATCCGATCGATGACGGCGTCGATGGCTGCTTGTCGGTCGAGCCGATCAAGGACCCGCTGTTGCCCTTGGCCGAGTGACCATGTGAACCGCGACATCACGGCCAGCAGGGCCACCAAGATTCCCAGCGCCAGCAGCACCTCAAGCAGTGTGAAGCCACGGCGGATCACTCCAGCCCCTCCAGCAGATCATCCTCCTTCAACTCCTCGGCGCGGTGCTCCCGCAGCAGAACGAGTTGTCGAAGCGTGGCCTGGACCGGCTCAATCGCATCCTCGCCCTCCGAGACGATCAGCGTCAACAACACGATGCCGCCCCACTGCGTCCGCTCCGTTGTCGCCTCCAACTCCAGCGGGGCCGTGGCCCCTTCGTCCAGCGGCATACCGTCGACCTCGGGCACCTGCCGACTGCGAAGATCACCCACTCCGATCAGCCCCGCGTCGAGCATGCCCGCCACCGAGGCTGCCACATCCATGCAGCGCCGCCGACGGTCAGCCCGATCGATGGCCTGTTCAGAGCCACCCACAGCTTGGAGAGCAAACGCGGAGACGCCGACCACGATGGCCAGCGACACCAGTACTTCCAGCAGCATCGCGCCTCGCCGCATGATCATGGCATCACCTCGATCACGGCGCCGCTCAATGGGTCAAGCAGCAATTGCGTCGATCGTCCGTGTCCGTCTTCCATACCGATGGGGCCGTTGCTGATGAATGTCCCATCCGACAGGGCGACTGCGAGCACGATGGGTTCCTCAAGATCCTCGCCATCAGGGCCTTTGGTTGTCATCAACTGAACTGTCAGGATCGGGTCCGTAGCCTCGTCTTCTTCGTGGGGCCACGGCCGAGCGGCCAGTCGGCCGGGCTCCAATGTAATCTCAAGCGATGCGCCTGTTCGCTGCGCAATCACACGGCACTCGACGAGTGCTGCGCGAAGTCGCTGAACATCCGAGTCGAACGCCGCTCGGTCCAGTACGGACGTCGCGGCTGGCAAGGCCAACGCTCCGATCGCGGCGAGTAGGATCAGCACGATCATCAACTCCAGCAACGTCATGCCCCTCCGGAGGCACTGGAGCGGCCGGATCATCCGCCGAGCGACTCGCTCTCACCCGTAAACGACTCGTCCTGCTCAAACTCGCCATCGGCGGTCTTTCGGCGGTCGTGATTGGTGATGTCGTCATCGGTCCCCTCTTCGCCGTCGGGGCCGACCGATACGAGATCGTAGGTGGATTCACCAACAATCTCGCCGGGATAGGTATACAGCAACTCAGCCCCCCATCGATCGCTCGTTACAGGCTGCTCAAGATAGGGGCCATTCCAGCGGGCCGCTTCCTCTTCGTCTTCGAACGCTTCCTTGTTCCACAGCACTTCGATGCCTTCGTCATCAGAAGGGTATCGCTTGAGATCGAGTCGGAACCGTTTCATGGCCTCGCTGATCTGATCAAACTGAGCTCGCTGCACATCGACCTCGGCCTTGTCCGCGGCGCCGAGGAAGTTCACGGCCACGATCGATCCGAGTGCCAGCAGAATGGCGATGACGATCAATAGTTCGATCAGGGTGAATGCCGTGCGGGTCTGTCGTCTCATGGGGTATGCCTCCGAGGACCATCCTACCTGCTTCGTTCAACCGATAGCGGAACTCATTCGCATCATCGGCAAGACAAGGGCTGCAAAGATGAATACCACCATTCCGGCGACTCCAAGCAGCAGAATAGGCTCCATCAGCCGCAACAGCAGGTCCATACGTCGATCCACGCGACGCTCAGCCGCGTCGGCGATCTTCAACATCACCCGAGGAAGCGCGTTGGCGGCCTCGGCGATCGCGATCATCTCGACCACCTCTTCAGACATCACGCCGGTTGATCCAAGCCGCTCTGACATGGACTCGCCGCTGCGAATGGCCTCTTCGGCACCACTGATGGCATCTTCTAGTTGGGGCTGTCCGGCGGCAGCCCTCGCAATGCCAAGTGCCGGCAGAACACCCACGCCACTTCCGAGCAGCGTTCCGAACAAACGGCCGAAGCGAGCCATTGACAGATCGCGGACAAGCGTATTGACGACAGGTATTCGCAACGCCGCCGCGCCCAAGACAAGCCGCGTGCCGGGCCGGCCCCGAAGCGTCATCGCGACACCGATCAGCACCACCGTCGCAATCAAGACCAGCAGCCACCACGACACGATGAAATCCGAGAGTCCCAAAAGCAGCCGCGTCGCCGCCGGCACTTCGATCCGGGCGAAGAATGGCTTGAACTTCGGCACGAAGGCCACGAGCGCATATGCCACGGCGCCCACACCGGTCACCACGAGGATGGCTGGATAGATGAGGTTGCCGATCACTCGCGAGCGGAGCGTGGCTTGCCGCTCAAGCAGGTCTGCAAGATCAACCAGCACTTCTGCAAGAAAGCCCCCCTGCTCACCTGCGCGAACCATCGCGACATGCACCGAACTGAACGCATTGGGGTGAGAAGTCATCGCAGCCGCCATCGCCGTTCCGTCCGCCACTTGATCGGCGATGTCTATGAGCACGGTAGAGAGGTTCTGGTGAGCGCGACCCTTCGCGAGCAACTGAAGGCTCCGCAACAGCGGCACACCGGATGCCACGAGATCCGACATCCCACGAAACATCGACGAAAGCGCCGTCGTTCCGACACGCTGCTGGAAGAGCGGCGCCCGCGTCTGATCTACTCGGACCGGTGAGAGCCCGCGACCACGCAGGTCAGCCAGAACAACTTCCCTTCCCGCAGCCTGTACACGGCCGGTGATCAACTCACCATCGCCGCTTCGTGCCTCGTAAGACCAGATCGGCATCTAGGCCTCGTCGTCGGCCTGTAGTCGGGCAAGCACACCGAGGTCCTCAAGCGTTGTCATATCACCCACCGCTTCGCGGCCAGCCGCCACATCCCGTAGCAGCCGACGCATGATCTTGCCCGAACGTGTCTTGGGCAACGAATCAGTGAAGCGGATCATGTCGGGCTTGGCGATGGCCCCGATTTCCTCGGCGACGTGCGAGCGGAGCGTCTCCCGCAGGGCATCGTCGGCCTTCCAGTCGGGACCAAGTGTGCAGAACGCGGCGATGCCGGTTCCCTTGATGTCATGTGGCATCCCG
>DOVP01000097.1 GCA_003520025.1 Phycisphaerales bacterium | reverse complement strand
TGGGACGAACGCACGGGAGATGGACAGAGTGCTGCTGCGATCGAAGAGAAACTAAACAAGCAGTTTGCCCTCATCCCCGGCGCCGTGGTCTTTGCAATCAATCCGCCCGCCATTCAAGGGCTTGGCTCGGTTGGTGGATTTGACCTGCGATTGCAGGACCTCGGTGATCTCGGCATGGACGCACTGAATGATGCGGCGAAGAAGGTGATTTATGTCGCGAATTCTGAAGAGCCTGCAAAAACGTACTTGTCGCAGGTGTACACAACATTCCGAAATGATGTGCCACAACTGTGGCTTGACATCGACCGAACCAAAGTCGAAGCGTCCAATGTGGATGTCGATTCCCTCTTTACTGCAATGCAAGCGGCACTCGGCTCATACTACATCAACGATTTCAACCGATTTGGCCGCGTATATCAGGTGATGATTCAGGCGGATGCTGAGTATCGAACGGAACCGGAAGACATCATGAATGTTCGAATTCCGACCCGCGACGGCGCCATGGTTCCGCTCGAATCGTTTGCCACAATCAGCCGTATTACCGGCCCGAACAATATCCCCCACTACAACATCTACAACTCCATACCGATCAATGGTGGCGCCGCTCCGGGATACAGCAGCGGAACAGCTATCACCGTCATGGAGCGAATCCTGCAGAAGGTACTTCCAGATGGCGTCGGCTATGAATGGTCCGGACTGACATATCAGGAGATCAAGGCAGGAAACCTTGCGCCATATGTTTTTGCGCTCGCTTTGATTGCGGTATTCCTGTTCCTGGCGGCGCAATATGAGAGTTGGTCGCTGCCCATTCTCATCCTGATGGCTGTGCCTCCCGGCATCCTCGGCGCGCTTGGATTCCTCATGATCCGCGGATATCCGTTGGACGTGTATGGTCAAATCGGGCTGGTCATGCTCATCGGCCTCGCGGCAAAGAACTCCATCTTGCTCGTCGAATTCGCCAAGGACCATCGGGAGAAGGGCGCTGGCATTGTAGAGGCGGCTGTCATCGCAGCCACCCTTCGACTTCGCCCCATCCTCATGACCGCGCTCGCCTTCGGCATCGGGGTACTGCCCCTCGTCCTCGCCAACGGAGCTGGATCCATGTGCAATCGCTCGATCGGCACTACTGTCTTTGGCGGCATTCTCGTCGCCACCTTCGTCACCCTTCTGCTGGTTCCCACACTCTATGTCGTAGTCGAATCCATTCGCCATAAGTTCGGCTTCGGCAAGACCGTCTCCGATCCCGAAGACTGACTCGCGGTCATTTGAGTTGCTTGTGCAGCCACATTTGTTGTGATGTGTGGTTGAAGACCTTTGCAAATACAAAGAGACGAAGTGCCCTGCGGTCAGTGAAGTCTCAGTTGGTCGAGAAGAAAGGCATCCTCCCAGGCGATCTCTCGGTAGCGGCCGTAGCGGCCGCTGGCACCGCCGTGGCCGGCGCCCATGTTCGTGCGTTGGAGGATTGGGGATTCGGCTGGGTTTGAGGTGGTGTGGTCGCGGAGTTTGGCGACCCACTTGGTGGGTTCCCAGTATTGAACGCGTGGGTCGTTCAGGCCGGCTGTGACGAGTATGGCGGGGTAGGGTTTGGGAACGACGTTGTCGTATGGGGAGTAGGAGAGCATGGTCTTGTAGAAGGCCGCGTTCATGGGGTTACCCCACTCTTCGTACTCGCCAACGGTGAGCGGAATCGTCGGATCGAGCATGGTGTTGACGACATCGACGAAGGGAACGCTGGCGTTGGCAACCCGCCAGAGGTCGGGCCGCATGTTGAGGACGGCGCCGATCAACAAACCACCTGCAGAACCGCCTTCGATGGCGATGCGGTCGGGGTCTGCCCAGCCTTGCTCGATCAGGCCCTCGGCAACATCGATGAAGTCGGTGAACGTATTGATCTTGTCGTGAAACTTGCCGGTGTCATACCAGTACCGGCCCATTTCGCCGCCGCCTCGGACGTGGGCGACGGCGTAGACAACGCCACGGTCGATCAGTGAGGGGCGCGTCGTCGAGAAGTATGGATCCATTGAGGATCCATAGGCGCCGTACCCATACAACAGCATCGGCCTGGATCCGTCGGTGGGTGTTTCGGCCAAATGCGTAATCGACACGGGAATCATGGTGCCGTCCCGCGCCGGAATCATGACGCGGGTAACTGCGTACTTGGATGCATCCCACCCAGGTACCTCACGCTGCTTGCGAACATGCCACTCAAGATCATCAATGTCGATATCGACCGTCTGGATCGGTGTCACCGGTGACATGTAGGACATGCGAACAAACGGTGCCTCGAACACCTCGTTCTCGCCAGAGACGCGTACGGTGGACACTTGCTCCGGCAATGGCAGCACGCGCCGCTCAAGTGACAGGGGATCCATGAACTCGATGGCCGTATAGCCCCCCCGCCGCTCGCTCAACACCACAGAATCTTGAAAGGCGGCAATGCCGGTGAGATACACATTGGGATCGTGCGGCACAAGTTCGCGGCCAATCTTCCCTATCGCACTGTCCGGAACTTCAATCAACCGGAAGTTGTCGCCAGCGTCATTGATCCGCACCAGAAAACGATCGCCTTGATGGTCCACCTCGTACTCGACGCCATCGGTACGAGGCAGTATCGATACCGGTTCAGCATCTGCGTCGCTCGAAGCAATGAAGCGGACTTCGGTGGTAAGCGTTGAGTCCAGTGGGATAATGACGCCCGCACCATCAGACAGCCGCGAGACGCCAGCCCAGAATCGCTCATCACTTTCTTCCGCCACCAACGTGTCGCTGGATGTCGGCGTTCCGATGATGTGCCGATACACGCGATTGGGCCGATTGGCATGGTCGTATCGCAAGTAGTAGAGATTGGAATCATCGATCCACGCCAGATCAAAGGCCGCCACCTCATCGATGGACTCATCAATCTGCTCGCCAGTCGCGATGTTCTTGATGGTCAGCGTGGCGTGTTCAGCGCCAGATGTGTCCTGAAGCCATGCCACGAGTTCGCCGCTTGGGCTGACCGCGATGTTGGTTACCTCGAAGTAGTCATGCTCATCAGCAAGTTCGTTTTCATCCAAGACCACCTGCTCAAGATCGCCCCTCTTGCGAAGCAGAATCGGATAGTCCTTCCCCTGCTTGGTCTGAGACCAGTAGGTCCATCCATCTTCGCCAACCCACGGCACAGTCACATCATCTTCCACGAGACGGCCGAGGAACTCGTTATACAACTGCTCGCGAAGCGGGTCGAGATGAGCAGTCACTGTCTCGGCGTAGGCATTCTCGGCCTCAAGGTGTTCGATGACCTCAGAATTGTCGCGATCACGCATCCACGCGTAGGGATCCACGCGGGCAATGCCATGCTCAACGGTCACCTGCGGCGAGATCCGAGCATCGGGTGGTGTTGGTGCGGCCGTCAGCGCGACCAAGACGCATATGTGAAGCATGTGATACCTCCTGAGTCCCACAGTGTAGAGCAGTGGAGTAGTAACATTGGGAGGCTTATGAAGGTGCTCACTTGGAATATTAATGGACTGCGATCCGCCATCCGCAAAGGAATCGGCGATTGGATCGATCAAATCGCGCCGGACGTCATCATGCTGCAGGAGATCCGGTGCAGACCCGATCAAGTCACCGAAGGCGCCGTGCCTTTCCTCGACTGGCATGCCGTGTGGAATCCGGCGGAGCGACCCGGTTATGCAGGCACGGCTATTTTCTCACGGATGCCGATGAAACTGCTGCATACGGGAATTGATGCGGAGCCGGATCCAGACGGCCGCGTCATTCGAGTTGACATCAACGGCGTCGACTTCGTCAGCGTCTATCTCCCAAGCGGGTCATCGAGTGATGCCGCATCAACGAGGAAAAACCATTTTATGAATGCGTTCGCACCGTGGATGAAGTCGCTCAAGCGTCGGCGCCGCCCCATCATCATCGGCGGCGACCTCAACATCGCCCGGGATGAACGTGACATCTTTCATTGGAAGTCGAATCAAAACACAAGCGGATTTCTTCCGCACGAACGTGCCTGGATGAATGGACTGATCGACTCGGGTTGGCGGGATCTCGTCCGCCAACACGCCGGTGATATAGATGGGCCGTACACGTGGTGGTCCAATCGCGGGCGGGCCCGGCAACTCGATCGTGGGTGGCGAATCGACTATCTGCTTGGCAACAAACGAGCCGCGCAGACGGCAGATGCTCCACAGGTTCAACGAGAGGCTGGACTGGCTATCTCGGACCATGCTCCTATAACCGTCAATTTCGGATGAAATCCGCCAAACGAGTGCCACACGCC
>DOVP01000043.1 GCA_003520025.1 Phycisphaerales bacterium | reverse complement strand
ATGATTCCACACCCCCGAAATGCGGCCGATTGTGCCCTGCGGGGCGATCTCAGGAGCGGTACAGTGGGAAAATGACCAAAATCGCCCCCCTCCGCACCATTGTCATGCCGCCCCCCTCGGATCGAGAACCATCCACTCGCAGCCTTGTCCTCCTACATGGATACGGCGCCAATGCCAATGACTTGCTTCCGCTGCGGGACGAATTGGCACCAAATTGGACGGCAATCGCCATGGAGGCGCCTCACGACCTCGGCCCAATGGGCATGCCCGGTGGGCGGGCGTGGTTTCATATCGCAGGACGGCCCGACGGAACATTCTCGCTGGACATGGAGGGTGCCGAGACCTCGCTCACCCAACTTGCCCAAGAGATCCCGGAGGCCGTGGAGGCATCCGGATCGGACATGAACAACACCGTGGTCATGGGCTTCAGTCAGGGGGCCATGCTCGGCCATGCCCTGCTGCTGCGGGAGCACCTGCCCATGCTCGGACTTGCCGGATGCAGCGGGCGCATGATGCGAGAGTTACTTGGTGATGGCAGCGGGGTTCCCGATGAGCTTCCCGTCTTCCTCTCACATGGCACCCATGACGAACTCATCCCGGTGACATCGGGACACGAACTTCGCAACTTCTACGAAACACAAACGCCCGCCGAGGTGACCTGGTGCGAAGAGCCGATCGGACACGGCATCGGACCGCAGATGGCCGCTGCGATGCGGGAATGGTTCGGTGCGTTAGACCAGTAGACCTCAGGATGGCCTCCGAAAAGGCTACACCAGCATCACGAAACTGACGACCACGATGCCCACCAGGATGACCGCAATCAAGATCATGGCCCAGCAACCGAAGCCGCCGCCTGATTCATCTGTAGTCGTTTCGGTATCCGTCATGGCTGGGGGGTTCCTCGTGATGGTGAGTACGGGTGAAAGTGGATGATGATGTCCGGCACCCGGCCCGTCAACTCCCCCATCCGACCCTTCGCCGAATCGATACCATCATGCACTACAAGGAAGGAAGCCCACTCATGTCATTCACACTGCCCGATCTCCCCTATGCATTTGATGCGCTTGAGCCGTATGTCGATGCCCGAACCATGGAAATCCACCACGACAAACACCATGCCGGCTACGTCGCCAAACTCAACGCCGCCATCGAGGGCCGCGCCGAACTCGACGGCATGTGCATCGGCACCCTCTGCCGCAACCTTCAAAGCGTGCCAGAAGACATTCGCGCCGCCGTCCGCAACAACGGCGGCGGGCACTACAACCACTCGCTGTTCTGGTCGATCATGGGACCCGCCACCGGCGAAGCCCCGAGCGGTGATCTTGCCGCGGCCATCGACAGTTCATTCGGCAGTCTCGGCGCCTTCAAGGAACAATTCGCCGCCGCCGCAGCCACGCGGTTCGGCTCCGGCTGGGCGTGGCTCACGCTGCACAATGGCGAACTCAAGATCTGCTCCACAGCCAATCAGGACAACCCACTAATGGCGATCGATGACTGCTGTGGCGGCACGCCCATCCTCGGTTTGGATGTCTGGGAACACGCCTACTACCTCCACTATCAGAACCGTCGCCCCGACTACATCAACGCCTGGTGGAACATCGTCAACTGGACCGCAGTTGCCGAACGCTTTGCAAACGCCGGTTGCTGCTGCGCCGCAACCTCATAGCCGCAGATTTGCGTTCTCTCTCTGCTGTTTCCGCCTGCGCAATCGCAAGTCCGATGGGCAGGCAAATTACAATGCTGCCGTGAGCATGTTGGAACTTGGCTTGGTCGCCTTCGGCGGCGCCCTTGGAGCGGCGCTTCGCTATGTGATCGGCCTGCTCCAAGTGCGACTGAGCGACTGGCCCGGGTGGACCGGCGTACTCATCGCGAACCTCATCGGCAGCCTGCTCATCGGTTTGGCCGCAGGATCGGCTGACGGTGGGCCGTGGACACATGCTTTCCTGATGGTGGGGCTCTGCGGCGCCTTGACGACCTTCAGCGCTCTGGCTTTGGATCTCACCGTCCTGATCTGGATCGGAGCATGGCGGCAACTGGGCTGGTGCCTTGGCCTGTCGCTCGCGGGCGGCATTCCACTGGTTGTCCTGGGACAGGCGCTCGGGCAAATCTGGTTCGGAGCCGCCGCATGAGTCCCCCACTTTCAACGGTGGCCGCCGTCGCGATTGGTGGCTCAATCGGGGCCTTGCTCCGCCACGGCACCGAACGGCTTGCCGCCGAAGCAGGAACTCCCGGATGGATCGCCATTCTGCTGGTCAATGTGGTCGGCTGCGCCGCCATGGGGTTCAGTTTCTTCTGGCTCGAATCACGCCTTCGCCGAGATGGCGGCAGCAGGCTTGGCCATCTGCATGTTCGGCACCATCTCAGAGGTACCCGCGGCGTGCTGGAGGAGGATCCAACCATCCCACCACCGGAACTGGCACGCGCCCAGCGGCAACTCGCGATACGCAGCGGCTTGCTCCTGACCGGCCTGCTCGGCGGCCTGACCACCTTCAGTTCCTTCGGGCTCGACGTCGTGACCCTTGCGGAAACCGGGCAGTTTGCTCAGGCCGGTCTTGACATCGTGCTCTCGCTCGGGCTCGGCGTGATGGGCATTCTGGTCGGGCTCGAACTCGGCCGCCGATTCCTGCGACCAAGTCGATCTTGAGAGCCGTTCCTCCTTTTTTGCCGCGCCGACCGATGAGAGTCGTACCCTGCCATCTCCGATGCGTCACGCCCTGATCCACTTCAGCATGCTCCTTGCCGCCGTCGTCGCCCCACCGATCGCCGCAGCGCCGGATGAGCATGGCGATCCCATTCGAGGGGGCCGGATGTGGGATCGCTGGTGGCTCGTCACCGGCGATGCCATCCCGACCGGTACGCACTGGCTCTACCCAGAG
>DOVP01000182.1 GCA_003520025.1 Phycisphaerales bacterium | reverse complement strand
CCTGCGGATTAGAAGTCCGCTGCTCTATCCAACTGAGCTACCGGGGCAACATGCACAGTGTACGAAGAACCCGCCGATGGCCGCATCGCCGAGACATCAATCCATGACCCTGCCGAGGGGGCGAGAAGCTTCCTGAACAGCAGAACCCGAATTCGTCTTGGCCCAATCGCCATCATGCAGTACCGCGAAACGATGGCCCTCGGGCAAGGTCGCCGACGCAGGAATGAAGACATGAGCATGATCAACGACATCCCAACCTCACTGCTGCTGATCACGCTGCTGACTGGGAATGCATCGGCCGCCGCCGGTAATATCTGCGCCGATGCAAAATGCGCTTCGTGACGTAAGATGCGCAGACAATGAACATGGGCATGAACACCAGCGAGGTATCCACCGAAGTCACCGAACGACTCGAATACGCCCGCATCCTTGCCGACGCCGCCGGAGATGTGATTCTGAGCCACTTCAATGGCCACCGCATCGCCGCAGAAACCAAACCCGATGGCTCGCCAGTCACCATCGCCGACAAAACCGCCGAGATACTCATCCGGCAAGGCATCGGCGATCGGTTCGCCGATGATGCGCTGCTGGGCGAAGAACACGGCACCGAGCCAGGTACCAGTGGCTACACCTGGGTCATCGACCCCATCGACGGAACCGTGTCGTTCATGCACGGTGTTCCGCTCTTCGGCACCCTCATCGGTATCGAGCATGACGGACTGCCTGTTGCCGGTGTCATGCACTTCCCGGCACTGGACGAAACCGTGTGGGCAGCCAAAGGTGGCGGCGCATGGCATCAGGTCGGAGCAGATGAGCCTTGCCGCATACACGTCTCCACAACCGATCGCCTCGCCGATGCCATGGTGTGCACGACCTCATTCGATTACTTCCGAGGCGAGCAGTGGGAGGATGCCCATGGACGCCTGGCTCACGCTGCGGGCCGCACGCGTGGCTGGAGCGACTGCTACAGCGAGTTGCTGCTGGTCACCGGACGAATCGATGCTGTCGTCGAACCGGTGCTCAATCCGTGGGACATCAGCGCAATCATCGCCGTGCTGCAGGAGGCGGGCGGACAGTTCACCGACTGGCAGGGCGAGCAGGAAAATCGCTCATGTGTCAGCCCCGGGCTGGCCAGCAACGGCCAGATACACGACGAATTGCTCCGGGTGCTGGCTGGTCGCTAGAATCGGTTCGTGATCGGGCTGGTAGCTCAGGGGTTAGAGCAAGCGACTCATAATCGCCAGGTCGCAGGTTCGAATCCTGCCCAGCCTATGCCGGCCAGATGATGTGCAGCACCGACCAATCCACAGCCGATTCGCCGCCCCGGATGTGTAATACCGGCCTTGAGCAACGGTCTTATTGCTCAGTCCCACTGCAAAACGGGGCCGCCCTGCCTCATCATCTCAGTAAACCCGAGAATGGCATCAGCGTGGCGACGATCATCATCAATGTGAAAAAAGGCGTCGGGACCGTCTGCAGAGTGCCGCGTGGCGCCAGCAACACCGTTGATCAGATCGATGTGCCCGTCACTGAAGGCGACGTACCCAGCCCAGCGGCCGGTGTCAGCATCACAGGCAAGAGAGTCTCGGCTGGCGATGCCGTCCTCCGGACCGCGATTGGAAAAGATGGGAAATGACGAGTCCATGAGCTGGCTGGACCAGTTCTTATCACGTTCTCCATACAACGCCAGGTGCGCATAGGAAACATTGGTGTAGTCGGCGAGATCGGCCGAAAACCCGGTATCCCATCGCACGCCGCTGCTCGGGTCCCAACTGTTCCAGTCGTAGTTCGTGTACACCTCGGCAACCGCGTTGTCGAGCGGAGACACGAGCATCTCCGCCGGAACAACCCGCCGGGCAATGAGCAGGCTGTAGATGTTGGCGGTCGTGTCGTCACTTGTCTCGCCGGTGAGTTCACTTGGTCTTGGAAAGTCCCCGCCGCCACCGAGACCCGCCGTGTTCAGCGACGCCATCAACTGCTGCAACTGAAACATGTCCGCAATGCGGCCCTTGTTGACCGGCACTGCCTTGCCGCTGTCGCTCGTACCGCTTCCAATGCCCTTGAGTGACTGGGCGAAGATGGCGTACAGCACGACCATGATGGCGACTGCGACGAGCAGGCCGACAAGGCTGAAGCCTTTCCGCATCACTGCGTATCCTCGGCCTGCTCTCGGCGGCGACGCTCGGTCAGTTTCTTGATGTCCGGCCGCGGCAAACGGTCGAGATCTTCCTGCAACCGAGCACGCCCAGCTTCCGTGAGAATCACCCACGCCGCGTCGATGCCAGGCGAGCCGCCGGTCACCTCGAAGAAATGATGACCCGCGCCATCACGCAGGGTGATCTCCCATGTATTTTTGTCTTGATCATCTCCGGATTCGATCGAAGAGGCCCAGTTTGGCTGCGACACGATCTTTCTGAGCGCGGCGCCTTGCGCTGCGGTAACGGATCCGGTCCATGACCAAGTGCCAAATGGAATGTCCTGTCCGCCAGCAAAGCGAAGTTGACCATTGCTTGCAACGTCATATCGCACTTGACGGCCATCGGCAGTCTTCAGGTACATGTCGAGCCTCGGCGCGATTGTTGGACCTGCCGGAGATGTCTCGCAGGACGCCGTCAAGGCAGTCAATACCCCGAGCAACAACCAACGACTCATTGTGAATCCTTGTCGACCACTGGAAGGGCAATCAGATTCTTCGGAAGATCAGGCGCAAGGCTCGCGCCCTCAAGTGGGATATCAACGAGTATCCAGAGATCGAACGGTCCGCCCGGGCTCGTGGGCGGTTCGAGCACTGATCCGACCTTCGCGCCGAGCAGGCCTGAAAACTCGGTGCAAACGCGAATGCTGCGTTCGATGGTTCGTACCGCCGAAGCGTCAAGGGTGCCGCCGCCGCGAGCATTAATGGCGGCGATGCTGAGTGAAGTCCCCCCATACTTTCCTCTGAGTCCAGTCAGCCGGTTCCCACGCCGTTTCAGTCGAATCGTTGACTTCGTACAGGAGTCCAATGAAAGCAGATCCTGATGGGTTCGCTGCCAAGTGACGTGAATCCGGCGGATGTCCAATGGCCATCGCGGTGGCGGGACCGGCTTTGCAACCTTCGGTTCGGGTTTCGGTGC
>DOVP01000193.1 GCA_003520025.1 Phycisphaerales bacterium | reverse complement strand
AAGGATGGTTCGAAGCATGCGGAGGAGAGTCAGGCGAAAACGGTCTTCGGACCACAGGTGTACACACGATGATTGATCTACCCATATTGGACAAATCAGGCAAGCAGGTTGACACCCTTGCGATCGACGAGGCGGCTCTCGGCAACGAGGTCCGCCCGGATCTGCTGAAGCAGGCCTATGTCATGTACCACGCCAATCGTCGTCAGGGCTCAGCCCGGACGAAGAGTCGTGGCATGGTCGAAGGCTCGACTCGCAAGTTGTATCGTCAGAAGGGCACCGGCAACGCCCGCGTCGGCAACGCCCGCACAGTCATCCGCAAGGGCGGTGGCGTCGCGTTCGCCAAGACCAAGAAGACCGAGACCTTCCGCAAGCGGATGCCCAATGCCATGCGGCGTCTGGCCAATCGCAATGCGATGCTCGCCAAGCTCGTCGACGGCGAAGTGAAGTGCATCGATGTACTTGACTTCGACAAGCCGCGAACGGCCGACATGAAGGGTGTTCTCGACTCGTGCGGCGTGAACCGCACCTGCCTTGTGGCACTCAGCGGCGAAAATCGCAATGCTGCCCTCTCGGCGCGAAACCTTGAGCATGTCGACATCATCCGAATCGACCAACTCAACGTCTTTGAAATGCTCAACCACAGGTTCCTGCTCGTCGATCGCGCCTCTTTGCAGGCCTGGCTCGACCAGTTCGCCGGCGACAAGGAGGCTGCCTGATGCGTGCCACAGATGTCATTCGCCGTCCGATCGTGACAGAGAAATCCACATGGGAAGCCTCAGAGCACAACCGGTACGTCTTTGAAATCGATCGGTTGGCTTGCAAGCCGACCGTGCAATCCGCTGTCGAAGAACTGTATGGCGTGCGGGTACTGTCCGTGGCCATCCAGAACCGCAAGGGTCAGATGCGTCGCAACAAGTTCGGTCAGTGGAAGACCAAGGCCGTCAAGCGGGCGATCGTCAAGATCCATCCCGATGATCGAATCGAGTTGATCTGAGTCACTCAGGATACGAACCATGCCTATTCGCAAGTACAAGCCGACAACGCCCGGACGACGCAACGCCTCCGTGAACACGCACGCCGAGGTCACCAAGCGCACGCCCGAGAAGTCGCTGCTCCGCCCGCTCAACAAGAAGGGTGGCCGCAACAATCAGGGCAAGATCACCGTGCAGGGCCGCGGTGGTGGCCACAAGCGTCGGTACCGCGTGATCGACTTCAAGCGAACCAAGGACGACATGGCTGCGACGGTCATCGGAATCGAGTACGACCCGAACCGCTCCTGCCATATCGCGCTGGTCGAATATGAAGACGGCATCCGCCGGTACATTCTCGCTCCGGTTGGCATTGCGCCCGGCGACACAGTGCTCAGCAGCAAGAAGGCCATTGAGCCGAATCCAGGCTGCTGCATGCCGATTGAGTTCATCCCAACCGGCCTGACACTGCATGCGGTTGAGTTTGAACCGGGCAAGGGTGCCAAGATCTGCCGGTCCGCCGGCGTGGGCGCCCGACTGACGAACAGAGAAGGCCAGTGGGCGACGCTCGTGTTGCCCTCGGGCGAACTTCGTCAGGTATCGATTCACTGCCGGGCCACGATTGGTCAGGTCGGCAACACCGACCACCAACTGGTGAAACTGGGCAAGGCGGGACGCAACCGCTGGCTGGGGCGTCGCCCCAAGGTCCGCGGCATGGCGATGAGCCATCACGACCATCCGCTCGGCGGTGGTGAGGGACGCAGCAAGGGCGGCCGTGAGCCGGCCAGCGCGTCGGGAACAAAATCAAAGGGTGGACGCACGCGGCAACGCGGCAAGGCGTCCGATGCACGCATTCTGCGGCGACGCAAAAGCCGGCGATACGGCCAGTTGAAGCTCTGACGGAGATATCGAGATGGGACGCTCACTCAAGAAGGGCCCGTATGTGGACGAGAAGCTGTACCGCAAGGTCATGGCGCAGTCCGAAGTTGGCAGTTCCAAGCGGCCGATCAAGACTTGGGCTCGCGCCTGCACCATCGTGCCGGAGTTCGTCGGGCACACCTTTCAGGTACACAATGGCCGGCACTTCAACGACGTTTTCGTGACCGAGGACATGGTCGGGCACAAACTCGGCGAGTTCTCCATCACCCGAAGCTTCCGCGGCCACACGAACAAGAAGGAGGGTCTGAAGTCCGGCAAGTGACCGGCCTACAGGGCATCCAGCCATGACACATCAAGCAAGTCATCGATTCGCCCGCATCGCGCCCCGCAAGGCGCGGCTTGTGGCGGACCTGATTCGCGGCATGCGAATCGATGAAGCCATGAACGAGTTGCAATTTTCCAAGAAACGAGCGGCCTGGTATCTCAAGGCGGTTCTCAAGAGCGCGATTGCCAACGCCGAGGAGCGGGACGCCGACGTCTCCAGCCTCTACGTTGCCGAGTCTCGCGTCGATGAGGGCCCGACGATCAAGAGATTCCAGCCCAAGGACCGCGGTCGGGCGCATCCGATCCACAAACGGACGTGCCACCTGCACATCGTCCTGAACGAGAGAGGCTGATTGATGGGACAGAAGGTTCATCCATTCGGATTCCGGGTCGGCGTCACCGAGGCGCACAAGTCTCGCTGGTATGCGCCCAAGGCGCTCTTCGGCGAACTGCTCGTCGAGGACTACAAGATTCGTGAGTTCGTCGACAAGCGGCTCAACCGCACACCGCCGTTTGCGGCCGTCTCGGACATCTACCTTGAGCGGACGCGTGAGGAACTGACGGTCATCGTCAAGACTGCCCGTCCCGGCCTCGTCATCGGTCCCAAGGGTGTCGAGATCGACAAACTCTCAGCCGACCTGCAGGTCATGACCGGCCGAAAGGTGTCGGTGAAGATCGTCGAAATCCGCAGCCCCGACACAAGTGCCATGCTGGTTGCCGAGGCGATCGCGGAGCAGATGAAGAAGCGTTCAAACTTTCGCCGGCTGCTCAAGCAGCGGTGTGAGGCAGCTATGCAAGCGGGTGCCAAGGGTGTTCGTATTCAGGTGTCCGGGCGCCTGGGCGGTGCTGAGATGTCGCGGAAGTTTGTTACGCGAGAGGGATCGATCCCGCTCTCAACACTGCAGGCGAATGTGGATTACGCGAGTGTCACAAGCTTTACCACCTACGGTGCGATTGGCGTCAAGGTCTGGATCTACAAGGGCATGTTCACCGACGGCGAAGAGGATCAAACCGAATCGAAGGCCGCTGGTGCCCGTGCACGTGCGAGAGGTCGACGCTGAGCCCTGCTCGGCTTGAGGAGAACGTCCGATGCCACGGATGCCAAAACGAGTCAAGTTCCGCAAGCAGATGCGCGGGAAGTTGCAGAGCAAGGCCAGCCGCGCCAATTACGTGGCCTTCGGCGACTATGGCCTGCAGGCACTTGAACCGCACTGGGTGAGCGCCCGGCAGATCGAGGCAGGCCGTATCGCCGCGCAGCACTTTCTTCGCCGCGAGGGCAAAGTGATCATTCGCGTCTTCCCGGACAAGCCCATCTCGAAGAAGCCACTTGAAACCCGCATGGGCAAAGGCAAGGCCGAGGTCGATTACTGGGCGGCCCGCGTGCGGGCTGGAACGATTCTGTACGAGATCTCCGGTGTTTCGGAGGACATGGCGCGTCAGGCGATGGCACGAATCGCCTGCAAAATGCCGATTCGGTGTCGCTTCGTTGGCAAGAGGCTGTCGGTCTGATTCAGACATGGAGACGATGAACAGATGAAACCACACGAAGTCAAGAAACTCGGGGATGACGAGATCGACATCGAAGTCGCCAGTCTTCGACGTCGGCTCTTCGATCTGCGTTGCCAGATGGTGACGGAGAAGATTCAGAACACCGCCCAGTTCGGACATGTCAAGCGTGACATCGCCCGGCTGCTTACCGAGAAACGCTCGCGGCAGGTCACCGCGGCGCAGGACGCTTGATCGGAGACCAATGACATGAGCCACCTCAAGGACATCAAGGTTTCCGACACTGCACCACGCCGCACTGGCGTCGTGTCGGCGACCAAGCGTGACAAGACCTGCCGTGTATCGATCGATTTTCTTACCCGGCATCCCAAGTACGGTAAGTACATCCGGAAACGGACCGTGCTGCATGTGCATGATGAAGACAATGCGGCGAAAATCGGCGATCGCGTCGAAATTGCCGAGTGTCGACCGATCTCCAAGACCAAGTCGTGGGTGCTGCTTCGCGTTGTCGAGCAGGCCGCGGCCACCGAGTGACAGCAAGCGAGTACCAGAGATGATTCAGAAAGAATCCAGAATTGAAGTGGCTGACAACAGCGGCGCCAAAGTCGTCAGCGTCATCGGTGTACTTGGCGGATCGACCGCTCGTGGCCGTCACTCCAGGCGGACCGCCGGTATCGGCGATCAGGTCGTGTGCTCGGTGAAGAAATCACTGCCCAACTCGGCAGTGAAGCAGGGCGACATCATTCGGGCCGTCATCGTCCGGACGAAATATCCAACCCGCCGCAAGGACGGCTCCTATGTGCGGTTCGATTCGAATGCGTGCGTGGTGCTCAAAGAAGGCAACCCTGCCGGGACTCGAATCTTCGGCGCTGTAGCCAGAGAACTGCGGGAAAAGAACTACATGAAGATCGTTTCGCTTGCTTCGGAGGTCATCTGACAATGGCACGACATGTACGAAAAGGTGATTCCGTCGTCGTGACGGCTGGAAACGATCGAGGCATGGTCGGCGAGATCCTTCGGGTTATTCCCGATGAAGATCGCGTCATCGTGCAGGGTGTGAATATTCGCGTGAAGCATCTCAAGCCTTCGCAGGCGAACCCCAAAGGGGGCTTGCTTCGCAAGGAAATGCCGATCCACATCAGCAATGTCAGTCCCGTTGTGGACGGACGCGGCACGCGGGTCCGGTTCGAGGCGAAGGATGACGGATCGAAGATCCGCGTCGCCGTGCGTGGTGGCAAAGAGTTGTCCCAACTGCGAGGACCACGGCGGGGCTGAGGCCCCGCAGGGAGTAGTGATTGAACATGGTTGCTGACACAAAGACACTTCCGAGGCTTCTCGCTCAGTATCGCGATGTCGTGGTGCCGAAGATGCAGGAGGAGTTCTCCCTCAGGAATGCGAATCAACTACCGCGGATGAGCAAGGTGCTCGTCAATTCGGGTATCGGCCGCTTTTTGGAAAACCAGAAGCTCAAGCCCGAGATCCGCGACACCGTCATCGACACGCTGGCCACCATCACCGGCCAGAAGCCCATCATGGTGCTCGCCAAGCGATCGGTTGCGAACTTCAAGGTGCGGGAAGGTGCCCCGTCTGCCTTCGTCGTGACCCTGCGAGGCGATCGGATGTGGCACTTCGTCGATCGCCTCATCAACCTCGCCATGCCCCGGATCAAGGACTTCCGCGGCATGAAGGATACGGCCTTCGATCAAGCCGGCAATTACTCGATGGGTTTGACCGAACAGGCGGTCTGGCCAGAAATCAACATGGCCCGTGTGAATTTCACGCACGGCATGAATATCAACATCTGCTTCGAGCAATCCAACCCGGAGATGAGCCGCTTCATCCTTCGCGAGCTTGGGATGCCCTTTGCACACAAGGACGATTGAGAGAACAAGAATATGGCCAGTAAACGTGTGTTCGCCAAGATGAAGAAGGAACCGAAATTCTCCACCCGCAAGCGGAATCGGTGTTTGCTCACCGGACGCAGCCGCGGCGTGTACCGGAAGTTCGGAATCAGCCGGATCATGCTTCGCCAATTGGCGCTCGAAGGCAAGATCCCGGGAATGCGGAAGGCCAGTTGGTGAGAAAAGACGGGGCTTCGTGCCTCTGTGGAGTGAACCGATGTCACAACAAGATCTGACAGCCGACATGTTGACGCGAATTCGCAACGCTGTGCGAAACCATGCTGAGGATGTCGTATGCCTTGATAACCGTCTCAACCGCGGTGTCGCCCAGGTTCTTCAGGACGAGGGCTTCATCAATGATTGGGATACCGAGCAGGTCGGTGCGAGAACGCACCTGCGTGTTCGTCTGAAGTATGGCCCTCGCGGCGAGGACATCATTCGCAAGATCAAGCGTGTGTCCAAGCCCGGTTGCCGTGTGTACTCCAGTGTCGATGACATTCCTCGCCCCATGCAGGGTCTTGGAATCGCCATCGTCTCAACCAGTTCGGGTGTCATGAGCGACCGTCGTGCTCGGTCCGAACGTGTAGGTGGCGAGTTGGTCGCCATCGTGAGCTGAGGAACGAACGATGTCCCGTATTGGAAAGAAGCCAATTGAAGTGCCCAGAGGTGTCAAGGTGCAGTGCAAACCCGATGCTCGCAGCATCGGCGTGGACGGTCCGAAGGGGTCGCTTGAGTACACATGGCACGACGATATCGATGTGAATTGGGATGAAGCGGCGTCCACGATCAACTGCGCAGTTTGTGAGGCGCGTGCAGGCGAGCGGACCGCTCGCGCCCAGTGGGGCACGACGCGGGCCCGCATTCAGAACATGGTTACCGGCGTCAGTCAGGGCTACACCAAAATTCTGAACATTGTCGGTGTCGGATGGAATGCCAAGCCCATGGGCAAGACCATTCAACTCAACATCGGCTACTGCCACTCCGTTGACATCCCGGTACCTGCCGGGGTCGAGTTCGA
>DOVP01000116.1 GCA_003520025.1 Phycisphaerales bacterium | reverse complement strand
GAACAACCTGATCGACAAGATGGTTGATGCCGCCAAGGCCGACCGCATTCAGGGCATCGCGGACATCAAGAACTTCTCCGGCAAGAAACACCGCACCCGCATCGTCGTGCAACTCAAGCGGGGCGCCGACCCGGATGTGGTCGAGCGACAGATCTACCAGTTCACGCCGCTGCAAAGCACGGTATCCATCATCAACATCGCGCTCGATCGTGGTCGCCCCCGCACCATGGGCATCCGGCAACTGATTGACTGCTTTATCGACCATCGCCGCGACGTTGTCCGCAGACGAACTGAGCACCTCCTGCGGGAGGCCCGCAAACAGGCCCATCGACTCGAAGGGCTCATCTTCGCCGTGTGTGACATCGATGAGGTCATCGCCCTGATCCGCTCGTGCCGCACCCGCGAAGATGCCATCGTCAAGTTGATGGAGCGACGTTTCCGCATCGCCACCGACCATCCGCAGGCCAGCACCATTCCCTCGCTGCTGCTTGAGCAGTGCAATACCGATGACGGCACGGCGCTTTCCCGCGTGCAAGCCGAGGCGATCGGCGCACTGAGGCTGATTCAACTCACGGGTCTGGAGATCGAGAAACTCGTGGGCGATTACGCAGCGCTTATCGAGAAGATCGAAGAGTACGAACTCCTCCTCTCTGACGAACAGCGGATTCTCAACATCATCCAAGAGGACTGTGAAGAGATCCGCGAGGCCTATGGTACCGACCGCAAAACCAGCATCGAAGAGAGCGAGGTCGATGACTACAACATTGGTGATCTGATCCCCGAACATCATGTCGTCATCACCGTGACTCACCGCGGCTACATCAAACGGCTTCCGAGCGATACCTACCGCGAGCAGGGTCGCGGCGGGCGGGGTGTTGCCGGCGGCAAGGTCGCCGAGGACGACTTCACGGAGATGCTATTCACCGCCAGTTCACATGATGACCTGCTGTGCTTCACCACGTTCGGCCGTGTGTTCAAACTCAAGGTTTGGCAGATCCCAGAAGGCGCCCGCACAGGGAAGGGACGCGCGATCGTCAACCTGCTCCGACTCAAGGAGGGTGAACAGGTCGTCGCCTGCCTGCCGATCGAAGATTTCGAGGCGGGCGAGAATTTCCTAGTGTTCAGCACCAAGCAGGGCAAGGTCAAGCGAACCGCCCTGCGGGACTTCAAGAACGTCAATGTCGCCGGCATCAACGCGGTCAATCTTCGGGAGGGCGATGATCTGGTGCGGGTCGTACACACCGAAGGCTCACACCATCTGCTGCTGGCGACGGCCTCGGGTATGTCGATCCGATTCTGCGAGTCGGACGCCCGTGTCATGGGCCGCGCCGCCGCGGGCGTCAAGGGCATCGACCTCACCGCAGGCGACGAAGTCGTCGGATTGGTCCGCGTAGATGACGATGCTGATCTGCTGACCGTCACAAGCAACGGCTACGGCAAGCGGACACCGATGGCGGAGTACCTCGTTCATTCGCAGGATGGCAGCACGCGGCCACAGGGCCGCGGAGGAAAAGGACGCCGGGACATCCGCACCGAAGGCCGTAACGGCCCCGTTGTCAGCATTCGCAACGTCCACGACTCAGATGGAATCGTCCTCGCGAGCGAAAGCGGTATGCTTGTCCGTATTCCCGCCGAGTCGATCAGTCGCATTGGACGCAATACGCAGGGTGTCCGACTGGTCAATCTCAAGGCGGGCGATCATGTCATTGCGGCAGCCAAGATCGCCGACGAATCCTGATCTGTTCGCTCAAGAGAGAGGCCACGAAGCCATGCCGCTGAATACCTGGTCCGATACGATCACCATCGCAGAACTGATCGATGAGCCCATGTTCTCCGAAGATATGGATGCGCTGGTCGATCAGATCGACGCCATACGGCACGAGAGCGATGAGGAAGTCCCCCACGTCATCGTCAACCTACAGAATGTAGGAACAGTGAATTCCTCCAACCTTGGCAGCATGCTGCGTATTCGAAAACTGCTCGATGCATGCGATCGCCGCCTGTTGATCTGCGGAGTCAACGACTCGATCTGGTCGGCCATGATCGCCACCGGACTTGATCGCATTTTCTCGTTCGCCTCTGATGTCACGACTGCGCTGGCCGAAATCCAACTCGGCATCGGGCCCGGCAGCGAATCGACGGAGTCCTGATCCGTGCTGCGGCTTCGCCGAGCTGAGCCAGATATGCGCGTCGAAATGATGCCGCTGATCGACGTGATCTTCCTTATTCTCACCTTCTTTGTCTATGCCATGGTGCTCATGGTTCGGGTGGACATGCTGCCCGTGCCGTTGGAGTCGTATGCCTCCGGTGGGTCGCCCGAACCCGATCCCGCAATCGCCGTCACGCTCCGCCTTGATGGAAGCGTCTTCGTTGGACAGCAGAACACCGGACCTGATGGGATGCTTGATGCCATCAAGACGGCACAGTCAGACACCCCCGACACGATTGTGTACCTGGTACTTGAAGCGGGCGAGGGTGCGACCGACCGCGGGCCACTGCTCACATCGGTCTGGGATCGATTGCACCGAGCGGGCATCGACATCAAACTCGTCGGCGCCGCGACGGAAATCACACCGTGAACTCTGAACGTACACGCCTCGGCATCGGCCTGCTCGTATCCATCGCGTTCAATGCGGTCCTGATCGTTCCAGGACTGGCAGCAGACGCGGGCGCAGATGGTTTGCATCCGAGCGAGGAGCAACCTATCCAGCCCCCGGAGTTCAACCCACCGTCGGAGCCGGATGAGGTCAAACTCGGCATCGAAGAGTCGGAGGCTTCAACGCTGACTTGGATCGGCTACGAACAGT
>DOVP01000156.1:3296-3984 GCA_003520025.1 Phycisphaerales bacterium | reverse complement strand
GCTTCAAAGGCCTGTCAGGAGACCCTCATGCACCTCACGATTCTGCCCGGCATCGCATCGCCAGCCGACCTCAAGGCCCTCGATCTCGATCAGTTGCCCAAGCTGGCCGAAGAGATGCGACATGCGATCTGTACTCAGGTGCAGCAGACCGGCGGGCATCTCGCCCCGAACCTCGGTGTGGTCGAACTCTTCATCGCCCTACACCGCGTCTTCGACTTCGGCCACGATCGACTGCTCTTTGATGTCGGGCATCAGTGCTATCCGCACAAACTGCTGACGGGCCGCTATCCGATGCTCTCCAAATTGCGGCAAAAAGGCGGCATGGGTGGATTTCCCGATCCCAGCGAATCTGATTACGACCTCTTCATGGTCGGTCACGCAGGCACCGCCATCTCGACGGCCACCGGCATGGCCCGCGGCGACACGCTGCGGGGTGAAGGTTGGTCTCCAGAGAATCCCGGCGGTCGACGAACCGTCGCATTCGTCGGTGATGCCAGCATCGTCAATGGCCTGTCGATGGAAGGGCTCAATCACGCCGGTACCCTCGACCGACAATTCCTCGTCGTCCTCAATGACAACGGCATGAGTATCTCGCGGCCTCAAGGCGCGGTTGCATCCTACTTCGATCGGCTGCGGGTCAGCGACACCTATCGCTCGATGAAGAAGGCCGCCAAGGGCATGGTGGATG
>DOVP01000156.1:0-2894 GCA_003520025.1 Phycisphaerales bacterium | reverse complement strand
GTCAACGAAGACCCGTGGTTCGAAAAGTTCGGACTGCTTCACGTAGGGCCAATCGATGGGCACGACATTCCGTCGCTCATCGAGGCGCTCGCCACCGTCAAAGATGTGAATCTCCCGCTCGTGCTGCACGCCCACACCATCAAGGGCAAGGGCTATGAGTACACCGAGGGCGACGCAACCGCCTTCCACTCTCCCAAACCCCATCGGGTCACTGGCTGCCGCGTCGAAGTGAAGTCAGGTGGACGCAGTTTCACGTCGGCTTTCGGCGACGCCTTGTGTGATCTGATGCAACGCGATGACTCCGTCACCGCCTGCTCAGCGGCGATGGCCGACGGCACCGGCGTCCAGAAGGCGATCGAGCGGTTCCCCGAGCGAACTTGGGACACCGGCATCTGCGAGTCGCACGCCGCCGACATGATGGCAGGCATGGCCAAGACCGGCCTGCGTCCCTTCTTCGCGGTCTATGCGACGTTTTTGCAGCGGGCCTTTGATCAGTGCTTCCAGGAAGCATCGCTGCAGGGGCTTCCCCTGCGGCTCTGTCTTGACCGCGCCGGACTCGTTGGCGGTGACGGCGCCGTGCATCACGGATTCTGCGATGTATCCATCCTTCGGACGCTTCCCGGGGCGGTGCTGATGGCTGCCATCGATGAACCGAGTCTCCGCGAAGCACTTGAGTTCATGCGGACGTGGGATGACGGTCTGACCGCCGTGCGGTATCCACGGGATGACGTCAACGAGATGCTCTCTGGCACGCCATGCTCACCCTTTTTCCTCGGAAAGGCGGTCCGTCTTCGCAGTGAGGCGGCGGCCGATGTCGTCGTACTTGCCTACGGTGTTCCGGCATTGACAGCGATTGAAGCGGCCGATCGGCTTGGCAGCGAGCTTGCCGTCGAAGTCTGGGATGCGAGATTTGCCAAACCGGTCGATGGTGACCTCATCGAGCGGACCCTGCGAAGCGGCACACCCATCCTGACGATCGAAGAACACAGTCTGATCGGCGGTTTCGGCAGTGCCGTCATCGACGAAGCGGTCGCCCGCGGGCTCGATGCCTCGCTGATCGAACGGGCGGGACTTCCCGACCGATGGATCCATACCGGCTCTCGCGGCGAACAACTCGCAGAAGCCGGCCTAGACGTCGATGGCCTCACGAAGTCCATCCGAGCCGCCGCTGGCCGCGTCAAATCGCCGGCTCCGCCCATGGTCGAACTACCGAAACGAACCTCGACGGTGCAGTGAACTCCGCTCTCCCCCCCTGCGGGGAAGAGAATGGGTAGATTCCGGCACCAATGCCTTTTGGCAACACTTCGCAGCGCCGCCCCAACTCATGCGTAACTTCCACGCATGCTCACACACTTCTTCGCTGCGGCGATCATCGCGACCGGAACCGTGAACCCCGCCACACTGGGTGAGCGGGATATCGCCGAAGCCATGGACGTCATCTCCGAGGCCATCCTGTCGGCCCATCACCCCACACGCCACTGGGACCCCCGGAAGATGCCCGCAGGTGAAAGTAGTCGCCAACATCTCGGCGGCTACACCGCGCTTGCGACACTTGCCCTGCTGACCGCCGGGCACGACGCGCAGTCTTCTCCACTGCGGGAGGCCATCGAATACCTGAAAGAAATCGAACCAAACGGCACCTACGCAGTCGCCTTCCGCACGCAGGTCTGGGCCAATCTCCCGGATCGATTCTTGCCACAGCTCCAGCACGACGTCGATCGGCTCATCGAGGCATTCCATTGGGAACAAGGTGGGTGGGACTACCTGTGCCGAGCGGTCAAACACATTCCCCGCGTCTCGCCATCCACGCGGCATGTGGCGATCCTCGCGCTTCACGCCGCAAGCCGGCGAGGCATCGACGTACCGACGAACCTGCTCAAGCAGGTGGAAGCGGCCACGATCGCTTCGCAGCAGGACAGCGGCGGCTGGTCCTATCACGCGGGGGATACGCCGACTGGATCGATGACCGCAGCGGGCGTGTTCTCGCTGGTGTTGGTGGACGATCTCCTGAATCCACAACACAAACAGAATCGGCGAACACGCCAGCGGAACGAGGCCTTGCAACGCGGACTGGCATGGCTGGACGAGCGATTCGAAGCCTCGCCATGCCCGGGCCTTGGTCGCTGCGAGAAGTACCCGATGTACTGGCTCTACTCGCTTGAGCGAATGGCGCTCGCCACCGGATGCCGGCGACTTGCTGGACGAGACTGGCTGCGAGACGCAACCGCTGTCACCCTCGATCGCCTGTGTAGACAGGACCGCGATGGGCACTGGACAACAAAGAAGGGTGACTCGCTCTCCAAGTTACGCACAAGATGCTTCGCGCTGATGTTTCTGCATCGCGGTCGCTTACCACTGGCGTGCGCCCACTTGCAGTTCGAATCGGACGCTGTTGCCGGTGATGTTGCGAGCAGCCTCGTTGCGAATCTGCTCAGACATCACGAGCAGGAAACGAGTTGGCAATGGGTTGATCTCGATGATCCGGTGCAGGCGTGGTTGGAATCGCCGATGCTCATCGTGAGCGGCGCGGGCGAGCCCGGCTTTCTCCGCGCCAACAGACGCAATATCAACGCCCATCTGCGTGATCCCGACTCCGTCCCACTGCCCGAGATCCCGGAGGTCAACAGAATCGCGGACTACCTGCGTCGAGGGGGCCTGCTCGTGGTCGTCGCTTCCGGCGGCGGATTCGACCGCGCCATCAAGCAGATCGGTTCACTCGCCGCGCCTCACGCTACGTGGCAGCGGCTCTCACGCGATCATCCGGTCGCATCACTGTTGAGTCCAGTGCGGCATCTGCCCCGTCTTGAAGCCCTGTCCACACCGAACCGCAGTCTCATCGTGCTGATTCGAGGACCAAGTGACGAAGTCATGCTGAACCTGTGGGCCATCGCAAC
>DOVP01000165.1 GCA_003520025.1 Phycisphaerales bacterium | reverse complement strand
CTGGATCACCGCCAAAAACAACAAGATCCGCGCGAGTGAGGCCGAGCAACGATTCGCTCGGCTCCGCATGGCCTACCCCGACGCCGCGACCTACGTGCTGCAGAATCTCCTCGACAGTCACGACACCGACCGCTGCGTATCCAAGGTCTTCAATCCGGACCGACCATTTGATGCCCAGAATCGGGAGCAACTGGTCGAAAATTACAATGCTGAGAAACCGGATGAATGGGCCTACCGTAAAGCCCGCCTGCTCGCCCTTCTCCAAATGACCTACGTCGGCGCCCCGATGGTGTACTACGGCGACGAGGTTGGGTTGTGGGGCTCAGACGATCCGAACAACCGCAAACCCATGCTCTGGGATGATCTTCAGCCCTACGACGAACCAGGTATGGAGATCATTCCTGAACACCTCGACTTCTATCACAGAGCGATCGCACTCCGCAACGAGTACGCGCCGCTCCGTCGCGGATCGATCGAAACGGTCGCCATCGATGATGAACAGGATGTGTGGGCATTCGTGCGTGAGTTTGGCGGGCAGCGTGTGTTGGTCGCGCTGAATGCTGGAGATGCCGAGGCAGTCATCACGATGCCCGAGTCACTCGGGGGAGGCTGGACGCGTGTGCTGATCGAACCAGGTGAAGTGGATGCTGCCTGGCCGAAAATTCATGTTCCCGCAGTTGGCGGGGTTGTGTGGGTGAAGTGAGCACGCTCCGCTCGGGCATCTTGCTGCATATCACGAGCCTCCCGAGTGGACACGGCATCGGCGATCTTGGTCCAGCCGCCCGCCGCCATGTCGATTGGATGAGCAAAGCAGGACTCGACGCATGGCAAGTACTGCCCACAACACCGATCGGTGAGGGCAATTCGCCCTATTCCGGCAAATCAGCCTTTGCGATGGAGCCACTGCTGCTGAGTCTGGATGATCTGCACGCAGACGGATTGCTACCGCGATCTGCGCTTCGGTGTGATGCAGCACTCCGCAGCGGCCCCGCCAAGTACGCCGCCGCCCGGCGATTCAAGATGCCTCGAATCAAGGCCGCCTTCGAGACCTTCGTGGCAAAACGCCGCCTGCGATCACCCGCCTTCAACCGCTTCCTGAACGCGAACGAGCATTGGCTGCCGGACTGGTGCGAAGATCAACCTGGCGATCCGGATGAACACGCCTTCGTCCAGTTCATGCTGGAGCGACAGTGGAACCGGCTTCGTCGATACGCAGCGAAACAGGGCATCGGATTCATCGGCGACGTGCCGATCTTCGTCCATGCAGACTCTGTGGATGTGCGGCGGAGGCCGGAACTGTTTCGGCTTGACCGCAATGGCAACCCCACAGTCGTGACCGGTGTGCCGCCAGACGGCTTCTGCAAGAACGGACAGTTGTGGGGTCACCCACACTACCGCTGGGCTTCGCACCGGAAGGAACGATTCGCCTGGTGGGTTGACCGCTTCCGTCTCGCAATCGGCCGCTTCGATGCCATCCGCGTGGACCACTTCATTGGATTCGTACGACTCTATGAAGTAGCCGCGAACGCCAAAACGGCCCGCCGTGGAACATGGCGACGCACACCCGGCCGAGAATTGCTTGAAACCCTCAGACGCGAACTCGGACCGCTTCCCCTGATCGCTGAAGATCTCGGCGAAGTCACGCCGGCGGTCCGCAGGCTCCGGGATGACTTCGACCTGCCAGGCATGCGAATCGTGCAGTGGGCCTTCTTTGAAGATAACAGTCCGGAACTCCCCCGCAATCACCCTCGCCGCAGCGTGTGCTATCCGGGTACCCACGACAACGACACCACCCGCGGCTGGTACCGCAGTCTTCCTCCGGATGCCAAGGTCCGATTTCGGCAGCACGCCGGATGCCGACGCGTCGCCGACGTGGCGTGGTCGATGATCGACTTGTGCATGGACTCACCTGCCGAGTGCTGCATCATTCCGATGCAGGATGTACTTAATCTCGGATCGGCGGCCCGCATGAACAGACCCGGCACGCCCCGGGGGAATTGGCGATGGCGGATGGATGCTCACGCGACGGCCCCGCTGGCCCGGCGAATGCGGGCGACGGCTGCTCGGCGTTCGTCTATGCTCCCCCGCCCATGAATACGATGACCGAAGTCCGAACCGACCTGCTGCAACTGGCCATGGATCTCCGTTGGTCCTGGATCGAACCGATGCGGCGCCCATTTGCCATGCTCAATCCGGCAGTGTGGATTAGTTCCAACGAGAATCCAATCGCGGTGCTTGAAGCAACCACCGACGCCTATCTCAATGCTCGCCTCGAAGAGTCGGAATTCCAGACGACCGTCGAGCGAGCCTTCGCTGCGCAAGAACAAGACAACAGCCGACAACGATGGTTCGACCGGGCCGCTCACCGCAATGAGCACTCCATGCAGATCGCCTATGTCTGCTCTGAGTTTGCCATCCACGAATGCATGCCGCAATACGCTGGCGGACTGGGCGTACTGGCGGGCGATCATCTCAAATCATGCGCCGATCTGGGAATACCTCTCACCGGATTCGGGCTGCTCTATCGGCAGGGGTACTACCAGCAAGAACTCCGCAAGGATGGATCAACGCGAGTCGTTGAGCCTCGATGGCGATTCGAAGATTTTCCGATCTCGGACACCGGCGAACAGATCGAATGCCCGATCGGCCGCAGCATCGTCGACGCTCGCATCAATCACATCTCCATGGGGCAGGTTGATCTGTACCTGCTCAACACCGACCTCGATTCGAATCGGATGCGCGACCGCGAACTCACGCAGGGGCTGTATCGCGGTGACTCCGATCTACGGCTTCGTCAGCAGGTACTGCTCGGTGTGGGCGCGGTACACGCGGCCGAGGCAATGGGAATTGAGCCGACCGTATGGCATCTCAACGAGGGTCATGCCGCCTTCTGTGGTGTGGAGCGTATCGCCCGCTTTGTGGAGGCAGGCGTCGATCGCAACACCGCCGAGCAGCGTGTGACCGACACAACAGTTTTCACAACCCACACCCCGGTTCCCGCTGGACACGACCGTTACGACCTCGGACGCTGCGCCGAGGTGATGCGGCCGACACTCAGCCGCGGAGGGATGGGCAAACGTGATCTCGCGCGCCTCGGGCAGGAAGGCGATGATGGCCCACTGTGCATGACGGTGCTGGCCATGCGACTCGCCCGTCACGTCAACGGTGTCGCTGCATTGCATGGCGAGGTCAGCCGGGAGATGTGGTCAAGCGTATATGGCTGTGAAGCCAAAGACGTCCCGATCACGCACATCACCAATGGTGTGCACCCCGCGACCTGGATGCCACCGATTGCCGCAAACTTCTGGCAGCGTGAGATCGGCCTGCG
>DOVP01000046.1 GCA_003520025.1 Phycisphaerales bacterium | reverse complement strand
GTTCGATCGACGGATCAACAAAACACTTCGCGGCCGAGATGATGTCGAGACCGCTACGCAAGGACTTGAAGATTGGTGGCGGGATCGATTGCAGTCGCCGCTCACCACCGGTGCGTTCCCGAAGATGCCATGGTGGATCATCGGCACGGTACTGCTCGTTGCAGCCGTCATCGTGGCAACGGTGCTCATCAGGATCCTGACCAACCGACTTGGATCTAGGCAGAATCGCCTTGAAGAGCGAGCCGGTTGGCTTCTTGCTTCGCCGTGGATGATCGGCTTTGCCATTTTTCTCGCTGGCCCCATTCTGCTTTCGCTGTTGCTTTCATTCACCCGTTGGGGCGGCCTCGGCCCACTCGAAGCCGCCGAGTACGTGGGCACCGCAAACTACGCGAGGATGTTTGCAGACGACGACACCTTCCGAACCAGCCTGTGGGTCACCATCTTCTACGCGGTCATCGCCGTGCCGACCGGCCAACTTTTCGCTCTCATCGCGGCCATGCTGCTCAACATGAAGGTTCGCGGTGTCAGCCTCTATCGAGCAGCTTGGTATTTGCCGAGCGTGCTGGCCGGCGTAGGCATTGCGGTGCTCTGGCAGTGGGTCTTCAAGAGCGACGGCGGCTTGATGAACCAGATTCTGACGCCCATCCTCGGTGTGTTTGGTTTTTCGCCACCAGCCTGGTTCACCATGGACGCCGCCACTTGGGGCGTACCAGCCTTTGCGATCATGAACCTTTGGCTTGTCGGCGGCAGCATGCTCGTCTACCTCGCGGGTCTGCGGAACATTCCGACCGAACAGTACGAAGCTGCCTCCATTGACGGCGCCCGCTGGTGGCGGCGTTTCCGGAACGTCACGCTGCCGATGCTCTCGCCGGTCATTCTCTTCAACGTCATCATGGCGATCATCGGCTCCTTCCAGGTCTTTACACAGGCCTTCGTCATGACCGGTGGCGGCCCGGGCGACGACACCCGTTTCTACGTGCTCTACCTCTACAACCTCGCCTTCGACGTCTATGAAATGGGCTACGCATCGGCGCTGGCGTGGGTCCTGCTGATCGTCATCCTCATCCTCACCGCACTGACTCTGAAAGTCGGCGGCAAGAAGGTCTACTACGAGGGCATGGCATGACCCTCCTCGGAAGTTCGCCAACACGCCTGCTTCGCCACGTACCTCTCGTGCTCGGCGCGGTGCTCATGCTCTTCCCCTTGTGGTGGATGCTTGTTGTCAGCCTCGAAACCGAACAACGCGCCGGCATGGCCATGCTCGGCGGCGACGTCGTGCAGGTCTGGCCCCAAGACCCGCAGTGGCACAACTACACCGATGCCATGCGGGAAGTCGGATCGGTGCCGTGGATCTCCTTCCTCGACGCGCTGGCCAATTCGATCGTGGTCACCGTTTTGGTCATCATCGGCACAGTGCTCTCGTGCAGTCTGGTTGGATTCGCCTTTGCCAGAATCCGCTTCCGAGGGAGGGGGTGGATGTTCCTCTTGATGCTGGCCACCATGATGCTGCCAGCGCAGGTGACGATGATTCCGCTCTTCCTTCTGTTCCGCTCGATGGGCTGGGTGGACACGCTGTTGCCACTCATCGTGCCGGCATTCTTTGGTAGTGCCTTCAACATCTTTCTGTACCGGCAGTTCATCGCGGGCATTCCCGAGGCGCTTCTGGAGGCTGGTCGGCTCGACGGACTGGGCTGGCTCGGGCTGTGGTGGCGAATTGTGCTGCCGATGTGCACGCCCGTGACGGCGATCGTGGCGGTGTTCTCATTCATCTATACCTGGAATGACTTCATGAGTCCGCTCATCTACCTGCACAGCGAGTCGAACTACACGCTTGCCATCGCACTGAACTCCTTCCGCACCCAATATGCCGGATTGGAGGATGTTCACCTCTTGCTGGCGCTCAGCGTTGTGACGATGATCCCGTGCATCCTGTTGTTCCTCGCGGCACAGAAACAGTTCATCGAGGGTCTCGGCAGCGGAGCGGTCAAAGGCTGATCACCATGGCAGAAGTTCGACTCGAAGGCGTGAGCAAGACCTATCCCGGCGGGGTGACTGCGGTCGCGTCGTGTGATCTGATCATTCCGGATGGTCAGTTCACGGTGCTTGTCGGCCCGAGTGGTTGCGGCAAGAGCACGACGCTTCGCATGATTGCCGGGCTGGAGACGGCGAGCAGCGGCACAATCCAGATCGGCAATCGTGTTGTGAATGACACGCCTCCACGGGATCGCGATGTGGCAATGGTGTTCCAGAACTACGCGCTCTATCCACACATGAGCGTCGAGAAGAACCTCAGATTCCCGCTTGAGCGAAGACGCACGACGAGTTTCTGGAAGTCGCTCTTCTCAAGTAGCGAACGGACGGCGAGACGATCAGAGTCACGGGCTATTGACGAGCGAGTCGCATCGGCTGCCTCGCAGCTTGAGATCGACGATTACCTCCATCGCCTTCCACGCGAACTCAGCGGTGGACAGCGACAGCGGGTTGCGCTCGGTCGGGCGCTGGTTCGTGACCCGAAGGTTTTTCTGCTTGACGAGCCACTCAGCAACCTCGACGCAAAACTTCGCATCGCGATGCGATCGGAACTGCGTCAACTCCACAAGCGGCTTGCTGCGACCATGATTCATGTGACACACGATCAGGAAGAAGCGATGACGCTTGGTGATGTGTTGGTTGTGATGAAGGATGGTTTGATTCACCAGATCGGACCACCGTCCGAGATCTACGATCGCCCAGCGGATCGATTTGTAGCGTCCTTTGTCGGCACACCGCCGATGAACCTCATTGAGGGTGAAGTCCGGGATGGGACCTTCGCAGTATCGAGCGGCGGCCTGCTGCGGCCGCCTGTTGGAACAGCGGATGGCCCGGCTGTTCTTGGTATCCGTCCTGAAGCCATTCTCGTGAGTCACGATGGGGGTGTTCCGGCGACCGTGGTTTCAACCGAGCGACTGGGCGATCGCATGGATGTAGTATTTGAAGTCAATGGAACGTTGATGACGGCCCGTTGTGAGCCGACTGAATTGTCCGAAGGTCAGTCGGTTGCCGTCACAATCGATGTGGCGCATGTGTTTGACGCTGGCGACTGCGGCATTCGGCGTAAAAAGGAAGACTGACATGGCGCAGGGATGGATCAGTGTCTGCACGAATTGTGGCGATGCTCTTGAAGGATGGGATGAAGGGAATCCATGGACGAAGGATGGAGTTGTTCGCATTCAGATGCCGGGTGCCGAAACACTGCCTCCAATTCGTAAGGAATACATCTATCACCCAAGCCCGCGCAATGTCCGCATCATGGGGAACGATGTTCGGCATCTCTGTGTGGACTGTGGTCGAAAGTTCTACTGTGATGTCATTGCACTGGAGGCCGAGGGCCTCGAACGACCCGCCTGCATCAAGTGCGGTGGTCCCAACGCGATTCCATTTGACAAACTCGGGGGACATCCATGCCCCAAGTGCCGCAAGGGTCACTTTGAGATCGACGAGGGTTCAGTCATGATCTCGTAGATCGGATGATGCCAGCGACGGAACCCCCCGTCCGACTCTCCCCAGCGTTGAGTGGACAACTAGCCGGCCGCGGGATGATCTTCGTCTCCAGCCATGACATCTTCAAGGGCCTGCTCCATGCCCCAAGAGCCGCCGATCCACCGGACGATGCCATTACGGTCGGCGATGATGATGACCGGGATGGCACCTATCCCGGTTGCGGCATGCCACAGGTCGGGATGGCCGTTGGTCGCTTCGACACAACTGACTTGCGGCCAAGAGAGGTCTTCTTCAACGATTTTGGACTTGCCCTTCTCGACATCGCGGTCCATATCGATACCGACGATTGCGAGTTCATCGGCATGTTTCTTCGCAAGCGCTTTCAGTTTGGGCATCTTCTTCATGCACGGAGTACACCAGGTCGCCCAGAAGTCGACCAGCACGAATTTGCCTTTGAGTTCTTCGATCTTGGCGCGGCCGCCGCCGATCGTGGGAAGATCCAATTGCAACTTCTCGCCGATGGTCGGCAGCGGGAGGACATCGGCGTTCAGCGACTTGGCGGTCTCCAGTGTTTTGCGAGAAAGGAGTTGCCGACCATCCTCGTTCAGCCGCATGAGACCGACTTGTTTGACATCGGTCGGCGCAGTGTTCGGATAATTCCAGAACCGAATGGTGCACTCGCTGGAGCCTGAACTGCCTGCGGCGCCCTGGTCTTCGATGATTCCGTTTTCTCCGATCAACACCGGCTGGAATTCCGTTGATCGTCCGTTCGTCTTTTTCAGATCATCGCACTGCACATAGCGAAGTACGATGCCCCGGCTCTTGTAGTCAGGTGACAACACCACCGCTCCGGCGCCGAACTCCCAGTGAGGTTGCCCCCACGAGGGGAGTTCCTGTGGCTCGATCGCCCACGTCCAGCCAGTTGGAAGGTCTGAAACAGGACTCGAGGGAGGAGTTGCTTCCTGAATGGCGAACGATGCAAGTAATACAGCAGTCAACATGATGATTCTCCAATGAAAGGCCGCACCATATCAGGCGGCAATATTCCACATTACCCGAGCAGTGTGGCGACTACGGCCTGGCTGTGGATGAAGTTGCTGCCGGCGAGGGGGCCGAATTCTCCGGCTGCAAAGAAACCTGCGAGCGGGGGATCATCGAGCCGCTGGCGGACGATCGCGGTGTCGTGGCCGATACTGCCGAAGAGGCGTTGGCCGCGTCCGTTGCAGGTAACAAGGAAGGCCGCGAGCGGAGGATCGTGTACCTCCTGACCGTCGAGGAGGAGTTGCAGATCCTCGTGGGATGCTTGGGCATCACGCAGGTGCACTTGAATCGTCTGCCCACGCCGCGGGAGTTCGCCGATGGCGATGGCCTTCTTGTCTTCATCGACGCCGAGTACGTTTCGCACAACGAAATCGCCCCGCCCGAGATGCTTCTTGTTTGCGTCGATGGCTCGACCGATAAGCAGGCCGCCCGAGAGGAGTTCACGTTCG
>DOVP01000191.1 GCA_003520025.1 Phycisphaerales bacterium | reverse complement strand
GAAGACCGTCGTTCCGTTCTTGGTGCGATCCCACAGGCCCTTGAAAGATGGACCAGTGCCGGACTTGCCGTCGAGTGAGTGGCAGGAAGCGCACCGGTTGTACAGGCGAGTCAAGGCGTAGACCGGAAGATCCTTGTCGGCAATGTCTTCGTACTCGCGGGCGAGTTTTCCAAGGTGCTTCTGGAACTCGTCCTCAGGCAACACGTTGACGACCGCGAGCATCTTGGAGTGATCCTTGCCGCAGTATTCGGTGCAGTACAGCCGGTACTGCCCGGGCTTGGTGGCCTCGAACCAGAGGCTGGTATATCGACCCGGCACGACATCCTGTTTCACTCGGAAGGCTGGGACATACAAACTGTGCAGCACATCCGGCGACGTCATCAACAGCCGCACGGGTCGACCGAGCGGAACAGTCAGTTCCGCCGACTCAGTCACGCCGTACTCGGGGTGCTCGAAAGTCCACGACCACTTCTGCGCAGTCACCGACACCGGGTACGAGTCGTCCGGCGGGTCGGCCAAGTGGAGGTATCCGTCCATGCCCAACCAGAACAGCACACCGACAATGAGCAGCGGGATGGCCGTCCAAGTCAACTCCAGCGGCGTATTGTGCGTCGGCGCGTCGCTCGCGAAGTTCACATGCGCCGAGGGTTTTACGTGATACTTGATCGCAAACACGATCAGGATCACGATGACCAAGGCGAAGAAAAAGTAGTTGATGTTGTTGATGAAGTAGAACACATCATCCACCGCCGAAGCGGTCGCCGATGCGTTCTCGGGCATCCAGAATCCACCGCCGGATGTCGCCTCACCGAGTTTGGTCGTTGCCAGCAATCCAAACATGTTCATGCCTGCAGTCCACCAGTCTGAAGCGCCGGTCCGGTGGGGCCGGCTGTATTCGTCCGCGTTGTTCCAGCGGCATGGGTCTGGTCTGTTCCAGTCCCCCCATGTGAGTCTCGTCGTCCCATTCGAAGCAGAATCAGCACGCCCGCGACGATGAGCACCACTGTGATGAGCCCGCCGAGCCGCATGATCTTCCAGGCGCTTGGCACATAACTGCCGGCCTCCGGATCCCACTGGAAGCAATTGAAGAGCAGCAGTGTGTCGATCAGGCCGCCGACTCGCCCCTGGGATGCGTCGACCATCGCCAGCCGCAAATCACGAGGTGGGAACACCACATCATTCATGTACTTGGAAATCCGGCCGTCTGGGGTCACGAAGGTGATACTCGCCGTGTGGGCGTAGTCGCCGCTGCGCTCATCGAAGCGATAGCCGAAGCCAATGCCCCTCGCGAGCGTTTCGATGTTGTCCTGTGTGCCGGTCAGGAAAGGCCAAGCGGTATCCGGCGCATCCTGCCCAAGGGCTGCGAGGTATCCCTTGCGGTTCTGCGCGGCCAGTTCGGGGCCTTCCTTGGGATTGATGCTGACCGTCACGATGTCATAGTCGACACCAAGATTCAAATCCACTTCCCGCAGCCCATCCACCATGCCATTGAGGGTGAGCGAGCACAGCATTGGGCAGTTGTAGTAGTTCAGCGTCAGGACGATCGGTCGCTCACCCACGATCAGATCCCGCAGCACGACGTCCTTGCCGGTGTGATCAACGAACATCAGATCGAGTGGAACCGGCGCGTCGAGTCGCTGCACGATGCCCACTCCGTCGAGTTCCTCAGGCAACTCATCGGCGAGAATCTGCGCAGCCGCCGAGCCGGAAGCCCAGCAGATTGCCAGTCCGGCGGCGAGGATACGAATTGGACGGTTCATCAGGCTCATCCGTACCGGTCAGTGACCATCCCCCGATCCGCCCCACCGCTTCTTGACGATATCACGGGCCGTGTCCATGGGAACGACCAGCGTCCGCTCGCCGGCGAGTACGCCGTCGGCATCGGTCCACTGCTCCCAGTAAGCCTCATTCATGAGCGCCGCGCGGTCGGCCTCTCGCCGAAGTTCGGCCTCTTGTGAGCGAACTGACATCACTTTGTGCTCCGTCTCCGCCCGCTCAGCCGCGTAGTAGATCGCGGTGACCCCCAGTACGACTACGACAGTCAGAATGGCGCCAGCCAATCCAACCACCCATGTCGGCCCGCTGGTGGGATCCTCGGCTTCACCCGATACGTGTGTGTGTGGTTCGTTACTCATCAGAACAACTCGAATGCCGCGGCCTCGGGGAGGCGCGGGTCGTTGGTCGGTGCGAGACTGGCTCGGCCGAGGGAGAAGAAGGTGCCACAAACGATCAACCCAAGCGAGCCGACGACTGCAGTGAGATTCAGGATCGACGGGTTCCAGCCGATATCGATGGATCCGTCAGCGACCCCACTCTGCAACTGGTCCCAACTGGTCGCGGTCGCCAATGCCACCTCGGGTATGACCGGCATGACCAGCCAGTACACATCCACGATAAACATCGCGAGCATCCAGAGTGCGATGATCGACAGGATGCCGCCCCACCGCTTTGGCCACCGGGAGAGCAGCAGCAAGAATGGCAGGGCGAAATGTCCGACAATGAGCAGCCACGACACCCAGGTCCAAGCGCCGAGTTGCCGCGGGGCGAACCACTCGGTCTCGATCGGGATGTTGGCGTACCAGATGAGCATGTACTGGCTGTAGCCGATGTAGGCCCAGAAGATGACTCCGAAGGCGAAGAGCAGTTTGCCCAGATCATGGACATGCTCTCGCGTAAACGCCTGTGTTCCGTGTCCGGTGGCTCGCAGCACGACAACCAGAATGATGATGGCTGCAAAGAAACCAGTGCAACTCACAGTGAACCAGTACACACCGAACATGGTCGAGAACCACTTGGGCTGAATCGCCATGATCCAGTCAATCGATGCGAACGTCTGCGTCAATGCGTACAGGATGAGGCCGATTGGTGCCCACCACTGCATCCGCAGGGTATGCCGCACGTCACCGTCATGATCCTGCGCCACGCTCTGGCTGCGATAGAAGCGGGTCAGGAGCGCCCACACCGCGAGATACACGATGGCGCGAATCGACCAGAAGGTCGTATTGAGATAACTCATCTTGCCCTCGAGCAGATGGTCCGAGTGCATGTACGACACATCACACCACTCAAAGAGCACCGCTCCCTTGCCGGTCCAGACCAGCACGAGAATCGGAATGAACAGAATCCACAGCCACTGCAGGTTCGACGCGATCGCTTCGGCGGGACGCCGAACCGTTACCGACCAGCCGGCCTTGGTGGCGTGCTGCAACATGACGAAGAAGAGCGCCCCGAGGCAGACCGCAACCGCGACCATGAAGGCAAGCAAATATGACTTCCAGAACATCGCCGAGCCGGCGATGCCGTCGAGCCCGATGGTCGCGGCAATGCCGCCAAGACCGATGATGCCGGCCACACCCGCCACGGTGGAACCGAAGCCTCCCAAACGCAGTCCATCCTTGCTGGTGTCGAGCGCCATCACGATGCACCCCCATCGAGGCTTCGTGTTTTCACCGGAAGCGATTCAGAACCGGCAACTGCATCAGCTGGCGCGTTGCGCCCGACCTGCAGAGCGTAGATCCACGCCGTGATCGCCCAGCGATCCGCAACGGGAATCTGCGCCGCATAGCCAGCCATGCTGCCGAAGCCCTTGCTGATCGTGTGGAAGAGCCTGCCGGGTGGTTGGTTCTGCATGTCCGGCTGATGCAGGTTCCTCGGCTGCACCCAGACGGTGCCGTTGACTCCGCTGTTCAGCAGGACCATGGCCCGCGTATGCACGCGGCCGTCACCAGCACCGGTGACGCCGTGACAGGGCAGGCAGTAGATGTCGTATCGCTCGCGACCACGGTCGAGCAGGGCGTCATCAACAGCGACTTGGTTCGGGAAAGCCGTGGCATACGCGCCATCCACCAATCCGAGCCAGTAGTGCGTATCCGACACCATCTCGCCCTGCGCGACCGTGCCGGCGACCCGTGGTCGCATGGCCCGGCCATCCTCGAACATCAGGCTCTGATGCTGCGCGAGGAACTTGGGCTGGTTGTCCATGTTCTGGATGATGTGGATGCGGGGCTTGTCGCTCGGCACCAAACGGGCCCGAAGAATGAGTACCGGTGGAACCAGCAGCAAGCACAGCAGCAGAATGCCGCTGTAGATGAAGCCGTGTGGAAGATCCCAGAACATGCCCTTGACGTGCTTGTCGCTTTTTGGAGTACTCATCGGATCAGTCCTCCAACTCGACGATGCGTTCGGGATCGAGCGATTGCAGGAACTGCTCGGTAGTCGATCGCGTGAATTTCGGATCCTTCGCCTCGATCACGAGCACGAAACGGTCATCGGTGATTCGTTTCATCTTGGGCGACTTGAGCACGGGGTGGTAGAGGCATGGCAACTTGTTCAGCAGCAACATCAAGAACACCGCCGCCAGAGACGAGAACAACACGGTCAACTCAAACGCAACGGGAACGAAGGCTGGCGTGCTGATCAGAGGCTTGCCAGAGACCTCGAACTCGTACCCGACAACCGGCACCAAGGCCCAGATGTTGATCTCGACTGAGTTGGTGAAGACCTGCAAAAAGATCGCCAAGCACAATCCAGTCAGCCCGGCAAAGAAAACGAGCACAGGAAGGATCGTGTGTTTCACGCCCATCGCCTTGTCGAGTCCGTGTACCGGGAAGGGCACCAGACAATCGAACCACTCGTATCCAGCAGCGCGAACCTTCTTGGCAGCCTCGAAGATGGCTGCTGGCGAGTCGAACTGCGCGGCGAGCCCCCAGAGGCCGGTGCCGCTCGTGGTTTCGGTGCTCACGTCGGGGTCCGTGATGGCTTCGGGTGCGATGACGCTCATTCGTGAGCCTCCCCATCCGTATGCCCATGTGCGTGTGGGTCCGCCTCGGGCATGACACCCTTGATCTCGGAGATCGCCAGAATCGGCAGGAAGCGGATGAACAACAGGAAGAGGGTCATGAACAGGCCGAAGCTGCCCACGAAGGTCCCAACATCCACCCACGTTGGCTCGAACCAGCCCCAACTGCTCGGGAGGAAGTCATTGGTCAAGCTCGTCACCGCAATCACGAACCGCTCAAACCACATGCCCAGATTCACAAAGAGCACGATGATGAAGATCACCCAGATGTTCCGCCTGATGGCCTTGAACCAGAAGAGTTGCGGACAGATCACGTTGCAAGACACCATGATCCAGTAGGCCCACGCGTACTGACCGAGGGCTCGGTTGATAAAGGCGAACGACTCGTAGACTTCACCGCTGTACCAGGCGATGAAGAACTCCATGCCATAGGCGTACCCGACCATCGACCCGGTCAGGAGCACGATCTTGCACATGTTCTCGATGTGCCGCATCGTGATGAAGTTCTTGAGTCCCCACAGTTCGCGGGCGGGGATCGCCAGCGTGAGCACCATCGCAAAGCCGCTGAAGATCGCGCCTGCGACGAAGTACGGTGGGAAGATCGTCGTATGCCAGCCGGGAAGTTGCGCGACGGCAAAGTCGAACGACACCACGGAGTGCACCGAGAGCACCAGCGGTGTCGCCAGAGCCGCCAGCAGCAGATAAGCCCGCTCGTACCGATGCCAGTGCCGCATGCTGCCTCGCCAGCCCACTGCAAAGATGCCGTAGGCGATGGCCTGCACCTTGTTCGTGGCGCGGTCCCGAAGCGTCGCCAGGTCGGGAATCATGCCGACGTACCAGAACAGCAGTGACACGGTGAAGTAGGTGCCGACTGCGAACACATCCCAGAGCAATGGGCTGCGGAACTGGGGCCACATGTCCATCTGGTTTGGAATCGGGAACAGCCAGTAGGCCAGCCAGATTCGACCGACGTGAATGCCCGGGAACATGCCCGCGCAAATGACGGCGAAGATGGTCATGGCCTCGGCGAAGCGGTTGATCGACGTCCGCCATTTTTGCCTGAAGAGGAAAAGGATGGCCGAAATCAGCGTTCCTGCGTGGCCGATGCCCACCCAGAACACGAAGTTGACAATCGGGAAGCCCCACATCGCGGGGCTGTTGTTGCCCCACACGCCAACGCCGGTCAGGACGAGATATCCGATGAGTACGCCGAGCAGCGACATCAACAGGAAGGAGATGACAAAGGCGATGTACCAAGCCGTTGGTGGCCGCTTCGCCTCGTTGGCCCGCAGAATCTCGGCGGTGACCGAACTGAAGTCGTGATGATTCAGAACCAGCGGCGCCCGCTCACGCGGATCGTCGCTCAACTCATCGATCGGATGGTCGATCGGCAGCGTGGTCATCCGTCGTGCACCTCTTGATGGGCCTCGCCTGTGTTGTGCTCGTGGTCATGGCCGTGATCGCCGCCGTGGGCCTTGAAGTCATCGGGGAACCGCTCGCCGCCGACCGGGTTGGTGATCCTGGCGAGGAAACGGTTGCGGGGTTTGATGTTGAGTTCGCCGAGCAAGTCGTAGGACCGGTGCTCGGCCTGCAACTTGGCGACGCGTGAGGTTTCGTCCATCAGGTCACCGAAGACCAACGCGCCGGTCGGACAGGTCTGAGCGCAGGCGGGCGTGATCGTCCCATCCGGAATGACCACGCGTTTGGCCTTGGCTTTGGCCGCTTCCGGCATCTTCACCCAAGCATTACGAGCGGAGATCTTGGCGGACTCGATACGCTGCGTACAGAAGGTGCACTTCTCCATCACGCCGCGCATCCGCACGGTGACGTCCGGGTTGAACTGCATCTGCCGAAGCGGATCACCACCACTCTGCTTCTTGGTGTAGTAGTCCGGTTGCACCTGCAGCATGCCGGTCTCTCGCAGCGGGTCGCGTCGGAAGTAATCGAAGAAGTTGAATCGCCGCACCTTGTAGGGGCAGTTGTTCGCGCAGTACCGCGTGCCGACGCAGCGGTTGTACACCATCGAATTAAGGCCATCGGTCGTATGCACCGTCGCGGCGACCGGGCAGACCTGCTCACATGGCGCATTCTCGCAGTGCTGGCAGGTCATCGGCTGCATCGCGATACTGGCTGGTTGGCTGGTGTCGTACCCGTCGCGGTCCTTGCGGAACCGGTAGTAACGATCGATTCGCAGCCAGTGCATCTCGCGGCCCATCCGAACTTGGTCCTTGCCCACGATCGGAATGTTGTTTTCGGCTTGACAGGCCGTAACACACGCGCTGCATCCGGTGCACTTGGACAGATCCGTCGTCATCCCCCAGCGGTAGTTTGCGCCTTCAAACTGCGTTTCATCCCAGAGTGAAAGGCTGCTGATGGTGTGGTCGCGGTCCCTCGCGAAATTCGGATGGGATTTGAACGAATCGGCGGATGCCTCGCGGAAGAGCACAGGAAGGCGTTGCTGCGTTCCGATACCACCGACGGTGTCGATGGCGTAGTGGTCTTGGGTGGTGATGAGTTGTTCGGTGCCGCCAGATTTCTTGACTCGACCGGTTGGATTGGTCCAGAGCCGGTCCAAGGTGCGAATGGGATAGGCATTGAAGCCAGCGCCGCTGGCGACGCGGCCAGGCCAGTCGCGACCGTAGCCAAGGGCGATCGAAACCGCTCCATCGCTCTGGCCGGGCTGTACCAGTACGGCGCCCTTCACACTGGCCTTTCCAACCTCGACAGTGACGATATTGCCCGATGCAACACCCAACTCACCGGCGGTCTTCTCGCTGATCATGACGGCGTTGTCCCACGCGAGTTTGGTGATCGGATCGGGCAGTTCCTGCATCCATCCGTTGTTCCCCATCCGTCCACCGAGCAGTACGCCTGGCATGAAGTTCACTTCGATACCACCGCTGGCCAGATCGTCGCTCGATTGCTTCGCGGCTGCGGCCAGTACGGTGTTGACCGCTGCGATATCTACGCGAGGCGACTCCAGGACCGGCGGAGGTTCGACCACACCATCATGCAGCGCCTTCCGCCAATTGGAATCAAATGGCGGCTCCTCGCCAGCAGGCGTCGCGGCAGCGCCGGTCGTTTCCTCCCAGGTCCGCCGCACAATCTCGAATCCGTCGATCGTCTCTTCGCCAGCCAGCAACGCGAGCAACTCGATGGTGCTTCGGCCATTCCAGAGTGGACGAATCATCGGCTGCTGGATCGAGATCGTTCCATTCCACGCCCGGCCGTCACCCCACGCCTCCAGCGGGTGCGCCGCGATGAGGTGCCACCGACAGGCTGCGGACGTCTCATCGTCCTGCGTGCCGAAGTGAATTGTGTTGGCGACCTTGGCGGTGGCCTGCAAGAAGTCGAGATCGGCCGGGGTATTCCACGCCGGGTTACCGCCCAGAGTGATGAGTGTGTCGACCGAGCCGGCCTTCATGTCGGAGACGAGCGTCGCGATCGAAGCGGTCTTCATCTCCGGCTCCGCCACACGGGCGTATCGCACGGTGTTGCCGGTATTCCCAAGCGCCTCGTTGATCGCAGCGCACGCGGCGTGTACGGCGGCAGGCTGCGAGCGTCCGGCCATTACCAGAGAGTGGCCGCGGTGGGCTTTGAGATCGGCAGCGATGGTGCGGCCCATCTCGGTACTGGGTGTGCCATTGCCGGTGATGGCAGCGGCGATCTCGATCGCCAAGGCCGTGACATGACTCGCGGGCATGGCGTACCGGTCATCGGCGCTGGCGCCGGTCACGCTTACGCCCGGTTCGGCGATATACACACGGTTCATCGGACCGTCATCGGGGTTCCGTCGAGCGGCCCAGCCCCGAGCCATCGAGAGCATGTCCGGATGGTCACCGAGGAAGTCGCAGTCGAGCGACAGCACTACATCGGCCTTGGAAAGATCATGGACAGGTCGCAATGGGCCGCCGAGTGCCGTTTCAAGACCAGCACGCTCCGCCGAGTTGCCGGTGGCATCCCACGTGATCCACTGCGCCTTCGGGAATCGCTTCCGGATTGCCCGCTGCATCCGCTGCACGCTCGGAGAACCGGAAGATTCGCTCAGGAATCGCAGTCCTGCGCCCTGCTTCTTCTCAAGGGCCTCACTTTGGCTTTTCCACCATGCATCGAATTCGCCCCAGGTCTTTCTCGCCGCCTTGGCCGCGGTGCCGGGACGCAAATGCACCTGCCGGGTGCGATCGGGGTCGTAGAGATCGAGCACGGTCGCCTGCTGCCAGCCAGTCATCGCGCCGAGACTTCCGGGGTGACTGGGGTTCCCTTCGAGTTTCGTCGGACGACCGTCATAACACGTCGCCAGAATGCCGGTTGCGACACCTTCGTGCTCGACGATGGTCGCAAACTGCTCAGAGACGCCGGGAATCATCCCCTCGGGACGGCTCGCGTACGGCGCGATCACCTCGCGGGGCCAGCGGCGACAGCCGGTCAGCCCGGCACCAGCGAGGGCCATCGAGGCACCCATGACCTTGAGGAAGCCGCGGCGGTCCGGGCCATCCAGAAGCGCATCGGCACCGGAGGGAAACTCCTTGAACATGAAGTCGCGGAACTCGGGCGTGTCAGCAACCTCGTCGAGGCTGCGCCAGTATCGACGCCCGTCGGGACCGTTTCCATTCACCGATGGCATGTGGTGCAGT
>DOVP01000283.1 GCA_003520025.1 Phycisphaerales bacterium | reverse complement strand
CGACCTATTGAAGATCCCCACCACGGGCCCTTCTTTTCGCTCTGGCAGGGACTTGTTTTGGGTGATTTTGCCTCCGAGAGATCCTTCTCAAACCACCTGGGCAGCGATAATCAGGCCCAAAAGCGAGATCTGGGCATCGGCCCCCTCCGACCGATGCCCAGCATCTCAACATTCAAGATCGCCTTTGATGGGCGACATACCCCCCCACGGGGTCAATCACCAAGCTTCGACCGCAGTCGTATCAGCGGCTTCGCCGCCGGTGCCGTTGCCGTCGATGTCGTAGGACGCGCCAGCCCCCAGCGTCAATGAGAGATCACCACTTGAAGCGGTGTAGACCTCCTGGAAGAAGTTCGGCCATGTCGGCGCTGCACGAACGTAGTTGGCTGAGATCAGGCCGCTCCAGTCGACACCAGTACCACTGGCGGCAGGATACGAACCGGTCTGCGACCGAAAGAGCTCAACTTGGCTTCTCATCGTCTGGAGCTGTGTCCGGGCGCTGCTGACGCTGGCGTCATCGGCCGCATTGGTGAACTGCGGGATGATGACCGCGGCCAGAATGCCGAGAATCACGACGACAATGAGGATTTCGATGAGGGTGAAGCCGCGAGCGGCACGTCGAATGTGAGGGGTCATGGTCTGAACACTCCGTTCCGGGGATTGATCCGACCAACGCACGCGGCCGTCGGCACTCTCCGGGCAATTTCTATGGGCTACGCCTTCACAATCGGCCCGCCGTCGCCGCTCATTCAGGCATCTTGGAGAGTCCGCGTCAATCCGAATGGACACCGCGTAGCCACAACTCCCCCAAGCCGCACAACCTGACCTCAACTGCCCCCGGAGTCCAACAAGGGGGTGTCCTGCTAGAATTGCCCTCTGTCCTCATGGAGGCCCCCGCCGTGGTTCACATCAAGGCGTTTGAAGCACTGCGACCACCCGCGGCGGTTGCGCCCAAAGTGGCCTCGCCGCCCTACGACGTTGTCTCCACCGAGGAGGCTCGCGAATTGGCCGCCGAGAATCCACTGTCGTTTTTGCATGTCATTCGCCCCGAAATTGATCTGCCGAGGGGTACCGATCCATTCGATGAATCGGTCTACCGAGCCGCCCAAGAGGGGCTCGAATCGCTGATCGAACAGGGTGGCCTCCAGCGTGACGCAGCGCCATCCATCTACCTCTACCGACAAGCTTGGAAGGGCCACAGCCAGATCGGAATCGTGTGCTGCTGTCATGTCGAGGACTACCAAAACGATGTGATCCGCAAACATGAGAAGACGCGTCAAGACAAGGAAGACGACCGGACCCGCCACATCCTCGCCTTGGACGCCAATACTGGGCCCATCTTCTTGGCCTTTCGCGAGGACGATGCCATTAATGCTCGTCTTGTCGACGATTCGGCGCACCGACCGCTGTACCACTTCGTGACACCGGACGGTGTAACACACACCGCGTGGCGCGTGACCGATCCGAATGCCTACATCGAACTGTTTGCAAATGTGCCGCACGTCTACGTGGCCGACGGACACCACCGCACGGCCAGCGCAGCCCGCGCAGCAGCAGCACGAGCGGCGAAGAATCCTGCTCACAACGGGACCGAGGAGTACAACTGGTTCCTCTCAGTCCTGTTCCCTGCTCATCAACTGACGATCCTGCCTTACAACCGCATCGTGACGAATCTCAACGGGCTGAGCGAATCCGAGTTCATCGATTCGCTCCGAAGCGTGGGCGATCTGGTGCAAACCGACGAGCCCCAACCGGATCGACCCTGCACGTTTGGCATCCGAGTCGGCGAGCAGTGGTGGTCGCTGACAGTGGATGAGGACTCGATCGATTGGAGCGATCCCATCGCTTCGCTCGATGTCTCGCTGCTGCACGACCGCATCCTGCACACAATTCTGGGCATCGAAGATCCCCAAACCGACCCGAGAATCGGCTTTGTCGGAGGCATCCGAGGCGTAGAAGAACTCGAACAACATGTCGCTTCAGGCACTGCCGCCGTAGCATTCGCCTTGTACCCGACCAGCATCGATCAGTTGCTGAGTGTGGCGGATGCAGGCGATCGCATGCCGCCGAAGTCCACCTGGTTCGAACCCAAACTTCGCAGCGGGCTCTTCGTTCACATGCTCGACTCAGCACCCGTGCCGAACCCACTGGAGGCATCATGAACGCTCAAGTTCTGACGACAACCGACCATGAGGACGCCAGCACGTCCACTTCGCCAGCCATTTTGATCGCTGATTCCTTCAGTGAAAGCGGACTGATCGCGCTGCAGGAACTCGGCTGTGATCTCCATGTCGACGCAAGCCTTGACGCGCAGACACTTCCAGATGCAGTTCGGGATCATCAACCCGACGCCATCATCGTGCGATCGACCAAGGTACCCAAAGCGGTCTTCGAAGCCGCCGATCACCTCAGCTTGGTCGTGCGCGCTGGCGCCGGCTATGACACCATCGACGTCGCAGCTGCATCGGCGCTCGGCATCTCGGTGGCGAATTGCCCCGGCATGAATGCGATCGCCGTGGCGGAACTCGCGTGGGGACTGATTCTTTCCTGTGACCGTCGCATTCCTGATCAGGCCGCCGATCTGCAGGCCAGCGTCTGGGCGAAGAAGCAGTATGCCAAGGCCGAAGGCCTGTATGGCCGAACCCTTGGTATCGTCGGCCTTGGCCGTATCGGCCGCGAAGTCGCCAGCCGTGGCCTCGCTTTCGGCATGAAGGTGATCGGGTGGGACCCCAATATGACCGGATCGCAGGCAGATGCGATGGGAGTTGGATACTGCGAAGACCTGCTCAACCTCGCAAGAATGTCCGATGTCGTTTCGATTCACGTCGCAGCGGTCGCCGAGACCATGCATCTGATTGGGCCGAAGTTCTGCGATGCCATGAAGCCGGGCGCCATCCTCATCAACACCAGTCGAGGAAGCGTGGTGGACGAATCGGCGGTGACCCGGGCCATCAGGGACAAGGGCATCCGCGCGGGGCTCGATGTCTTCGCCACCGAACCCAAGGGCGGCGACTCGACTTTCGCCGATGCGATTGTCCAGGAACCCGGTGTCTATGGAACGCAC
>DOVP01000009.1 GCA_003520025.1 Phycisphaerales bacterium | reverse complement strand
GAGCCGGCCATCGAGGTCGTAGTCGACGAAAAACAATCCGAACGAAAGCAGCGGCCGCGTCGGCGATCCGATCCCCTCAATGGCTGCTTCATCGGTAAACCAGTCCTGCCCGCCTTCGCTCACGTAGAAACTCGTCATCTCATTGGCGAAGTTGCCAATGCCCACACCCACCGTGTCGTCGTTGCGGTAGTGGCCAACGTCGATGCCCATGGCTCCGGTCGCGTTGCCTCGCTGATCGTACGCCACGCCGAGTTCGACACCGGCCTCCTCAAATGTACCGTCCCCCTGATTTCGGAAGAGGAAGTTGCGGGTCGTGTCGTTGGCCACAAGCAGGTCGATGTCACCATCGCGGTCAAGGTCGGCTGGAGCCACCGCGAGCGACTTGCCCACGAGTGCCCCGGTGGCCGGATTGGTGACAACCAACCCTGCATCCTCGCTCGCGTCCCTGAATGTGCCGCCGCCTTCGTTGATCCACAAGGTGGGTGATGTGCCCCCGTACTGCTTCGGCGGCCCGTAAGCCCGATCAGTGCCGTTGAGGGTGAAGTGGAGCGCACGATCCTTCTGCGGTGACCACTGCACATAGTGCGGAACGAAGAGATCCAGATCACCGTCGCCGTCTGCGTCGATGAAGGCCGGACTGCTGCTCCATGCATCTGCGTCGCCTGCGACACCAGCCGCTGCGGTCACATCATCGAATCCCGCTCCCGTGTTGCGGTACAGCCGATCGCCGCCAATGGCGGCAAGAAACACATCGACCCGGCCATCGGCGTCCCAATCGCCGCAAGCAATGCCGGTCGCGATGAGATTCCGACCCGTATCCCAGCCAGGCCCGGCCCAAGCGAAGCGTCCACGGCCATCGTTGAAGTACAGCCGGCTTGCGGTCGGCTCATGGCTCGACGCTGATGCCGGCCACCACGCGCCGCTGGCAAGCAGCAGATCTTGATCGCCGTCCCCGTCTGCGTCGAAGAAAGCCGCGCCGCCACCCATCGTCTCTGGAAGCAACTTGCCGCCTTCGGCGCCCGACACGTGGGGCGTATCAAGGCCGGATTCCGCCGCGACTTCACTGAACCGAACATCGGGCAGGATGGCCACGTCGGGCACCAAGGCTCGCGGAGCTGCGAGTTGCTTCTCGATGATGCGTTCCTGCTGTTCCCGCTGCAAGGCAAACACCGCCCACAGCACCAGTCCGAAGGTTCCGAGCAGGCCAAAGACCACCGCCGACCAGACAAAAGCCTTGCCGATGATGGCATCGTCGTGAATCTCAAGATCGTCGAGTTCTTCATGATCCCGTGGGTCCGAATCAGTATTCACGAAGGGCCGTCCTTTTCCGGAATTGTTTCGAGTTCATAGATCACCACCGACTCCGCCGCCCGGTTCGCGGCGGGGTATCGCTTCCTCGCCTCCGCGATGGCGTGATCTCGGGCGTTGTCATCGGGCTTGTACTTGGCGTGAAGTGCTTCGTGCTCCGCGGCCCTGTCCTCATCTCCAAGATCACGCAAGACCTGCATCAGCCCGTAATGCGCAGGCACGCCTTCGGGTTCGAGTTCCAAACTGGCCTCGAAGACATCGGCGGCCTCCCGAAGGTAGGTCGCTCGCTCCACCGCATTGGCTTCGCCCCGGGCCATGCGTGCCCGCTGATAGAGCGTGCTGCCGAGTTCATTGAGCACCCGCCAGTCCTCCGAGAAGTCGAAGCCTCTCCCAGCGGCCTGCTCAAAGCCACCCTCTACGATCTGCCTGTACTTGGCGATGGCCTCGTCGATGCGGCCGTTCTGCCGATCCACTTGACCACCGAACCACAAGAGGTGCCATGCCCGCGCTGGCGCGTCTTCCATCGCGGCGGCTCTTGCAAGAGCAGCCGGGGCATCTTCGGCCACACGCCCTTCCTTGAGGTAGACACGAGCAAGGTTCACAGGTCCGTCAGGCTGCCCCATCGACTCAACCTGAGCAAACGCATCCTCGGCGCCCCGCAACTCCCCCGAGCCCCCCTTTCGAAGCAACGCAATGCCGTAGTCGTTCCATCGCACCCACTCAGGCACGGTCTCCTTGTCACCTCGGGGGGGCGGACCTCCTGCGATGGGCAGCGTGATCGCATCCTCGGCCAGCACGGTCACTGGAAGATCGTTGACCCAGCCCGGGTCGTCGTTCACGAATCGCATCAGCGTGGTGTCGAACTTGCGATACTTCAACTTCGCGGTGATGTGAATCGGCTGATCGCAGCCCTCTGGAACTTGAAAGCGATAGTGCACGACGTCAGCGGCCCCCGGAGGGATCTGGTGGTCATACAAGGCAGTAAAGATGTCCTGCGCATTGCGGCGTTCGATGCGATTGCCCTCGCGGTCGATGACAAACGAATTGACGAAGTGCGACCACGGATCGACATATCCTTCACGGTCCATGCCGCCGCTTCCACCGATGATCTCGTCTCCACACCGCACCTCCACCTCCATCCAGACCTGATTGGAGTCCGAAGTGCCCTGTGTGAAGAGGTGCCCCATCTTGACGGTTCGAATGACGGCTTCAAGCAGATACTCGTCCCCGGGAACGACTTCCGGCAAGAGTTCGCCGCCGATGGGCGCGATGAGTTCGCCGCCGATGGTGCCGCCGGCCTTGATACCAAAGAGATCGACTCGCATCACGCCCTCAAGGAATTGCTGATGCTTCCTGATCGCATCCTCAGGGCGCGGCATGTCCACGAGTTGCGGCATGGCGGTATTGGCCGAGGGGAACATGTGGTCGTGCACCGTGCGCTGGCCCGAATCATCGCGAACAGCCGCACCGAAATCGTCCGATGCAATGAGTGGCATGTGGCAGTCGTTGCAGTTCACCTCGGCCACCTCGGGGTAGTAGAAACTGCCAATTCCGTGGCCGGACACGCCGCTGAGGCGGAAGGTGTCCTGATGGTCCTGCCCGCGGAGCCACTTGTAGTGGTTGAGTTCTTCGGGCAGATGCACTTTGTGGCACGTGCCGCAGTAGAGATCGCTCTTGTGCAGTGGCTTGAGAAAGGTCTTCTTGTGGAACTCGGGCTTGGACTTCACCAGTTGCTGGTTGACCCACTGGAGAAAGGAGTTGTCACTGAATGTGAATGGATAGTGCGGCGGCTCATCGATGGTGTAATCACCATTGCCGCGTGGCGTATTGATATGCGTGATCCCGTGGCACACCGTGCACGTCACCCCCGCCGAAGCGGTGGGATCGTGGAGCATGTCGTATTCGGGATCGTTGAACGCCCCACTGAAGAATGGAACCGGGTCGTGGCAACCAGCGCAGAAGCGAGAGGCCGAAACATCGCCGTCGCGCTCCAGAGCAACTCGCCGCGTTTCCGTGACCGAGGCGAGATAGACCGGGTTGTTGAAAGAAGAGAACCGGTGGACGCTGTGCATCCACGTGTCATGGATATCGGCGTGGCACTCAAGACAGTACTCGTCGTTGTCGAGCACTTCTGCTGGAATGAAGTCGCCGCTGACCGTGCGGGCCAGAGATGGATAGAAGTACGCGTCACCATCGGGGTTCCCGGCAACATTCCACTTCCGGGGATCCTGAGACTGCAGTAAAAGCATCACGACTGCGAAAACCACCGCAATCCCCCCCCATGCCAAGCCCAACTTCCATCGCACCCGCCGACCGGCAAGTCGATGCAAAAAGAACAACCAGATCACAAGCAGCGGCACAATGACATGCAGCCACCATGCGGTTGCTCGCATGGCAGGGCTGCGAATGTCGATGATGCCCTCGATACGAACGAGCACGATGCCGGTCCCGAGCACGATGATGGAGGCGATGAAGAGGGAATACCCCGCGGCGGCCGCGCGGCGGTTCGGATGATCGTGGGTTCGCCGCATATGCAGCAGGCCGAAGGCGATGATCGGCAGAACGACTGCCAACCCCAGCACCAGATGCGAAAGGAACATGGTCATGTAGAACCAGTCCTCGTAGGACTCACCGGTCGAGAGACCGAGTACGCGGATGCCCACGAGATAGACCGAATTGACGATCAACAACGCAAACAGCACCAGACTGATCCACAGCAGCCACCACAAGCCCACCCCGGGGCCGGTACCGGCCGGATTCTTCCAGCGGCGACGGCGGTCCTGAATAACGGCCGGATCGGTTGTGCCCCGGCGAGTTCCGGCGGCTGGTTGTGCCATGAACGAGGTCCCTCCTCCCGAGCGGCATACTGACCAATCTCCAAGTATTCGTCCAATCGGGCGTGAGATCCGTCGTTTTTTGGATGCAAAACGATCTCTTGGGACCGCACCAGTACCGCAGGAATTCAGCGACCCGACCGGTGTCTCGTTCGCAGCATCTCCCCCCCACCATCTCCCGGGACCGGCTCGACGGTTCCACCCTCCCCCGTCATGAGATCCATGTCCTTGCACCAGCCACGCAGATCGAGCACGTGGACCCGGGACCAGCCATCGCCGTGTGGCGGAGCCTCCAGGAAACTGCACCGAACAGCCTCGCCCGCCCCGAAGACCGCGACACCGCCGCCCTCCTCGAAAATGAGTTCGCGGACATCACCAAGCCGCGTGTACTCGCCCCGCTGCACCCGCGTATCCCAGAAGGGCGAACGGTCAGACCAATCGTACTCAGGTCGCCGCTGGGGGTGATCGATCCGGAGGGGGTAGCCGGGCTGCTCCAACACCGCAGTGGCCACGGTCGCTCGCTGAACAACTGCCTCGACGCACGGCTCAATTACCGCGAGACGAACCGAATCGACATACAACTCCAAGTCGGTGCGGAGGCGGAGGGCCGTGGCACCATCAGGGAGTCCTTCAAGCGGAAACACACTTCTCCGAGGCATGCCCGCCGGATAGCCGACATCCTCGTGAAGCACCTGCCACCGACCATCTGCCCCGCGGGCCTCGATGGTGATCGGTCGATACGACAGCCCCGCCTGCCACGCCGCAAACATGGTCTGCGAGTACGGATACTCCACCCACCCATCGATAACCAA
>DOVP01000151.1:1628-2681 GCA_003520025.1 Phycisphaerales bacterium | reverse complement strand
GCCGAGCCTGTGGGAACTGGCCCCGTCGGGCGGCGTCGAACCAGGACACAGCCCGGACGAAGCGATCCGGGCAGAGTTGGTGGAGGAAGTAGGGGTCGAGGTCGTTTCGCCACCACGGGCCGAGTGTGTCATGTTCGATCCAGCGGCTCTCAGTTGGGAGGTTGTGCTGACGCTGTCGCTCACCAGCGAAGAGGTAAACCCCAACACCAGCGAGTATGAATCGCTCGTATGGGCGCACCCGACATCGCCGCCGGGGGAACTAACTACGATTGCAGGTCGAGTGCTTGCGTATCTCAGGCCGAACGAACGTCCAGCCACTGGGACACGCTCTTCAAATCATTGACGATCTGCGGTGTCACCTTGAGCGTGAACTCCTGCCCCGCCTCGCATCGCTGCAGCCGTGTGGCCCGCTTGCGATTGGTCCATGGGCGACCGGCACGAACATAGGTAATGTTGTCGGTCTGGCGTCGGCGACGCTGGAGCATCCGCATACCTTTGGTCACATCCGGTTGCATCCACATGAGTCGCTGAATCGTCTTGACCTTGGCCGTGGTCGGAGGGACCGCCTTGACGGTGAAGGTCAGGGTGCTGTTTGGAGTGATATCAGTACTCATGAATATGGATCCTTGACGTGGAGCCCCGCAGTATAGGAAAAAGTGGATCAGATACCAATCGAGGCCAACGATGCGCAGCAATTTTTTGGCATGTGCCTTTGGTTGGCCCCCGCCCTCCTTACTCGGATCCAGCCACCCGCTCTATCTCGTCAAAGGTGGTGACTCCCTCCCCCACGAGCCCGAATCCGAACTCCTCAAGGCTCGTAAACAGCCCTTGTCTGGCCTTTTCGCGGATGCCCTTGATCGTGGGTCCTTTCATGATCATGTCCCGGATGGAATCGGTGATTTCCAGCAATTCGAACAATGCCCGCCGTCCATGGAACCCGGTTCGAAGACATCGTTTGCACGCTTGCTGAGCGTAGATTTTCGAGAGGCCGCCCACGCTTTGCCCCATGCGAAGGGTCTGGGCAGACGTCGGCGTGACGGCTTTCCGGCAATT
>DOVP01000151.1:0-1234 GCA_003520025.1 Phycisphaerales bacterium | reverse complement strand
GGCTCAATGCCGAGATCGAGGAGCCGGAAGATCGAGCCGATGGTGTCTTTGGCGTGGACGGTCGTGTAGACGAGGTGTCCCGTCATCGACGCTTGGAGCGCCACCGTCGCGGTTTCGATGTCGCGGATTTCGCCGACAAAGATGACATCGGGGTCCTGCCGCAGCACTGAGCGGAGCACGCTGTGGAAGGTGGTGCCTTGCCCATGATCGATCGGGATCTGCGTGCAACCCTCAAGGTAGTACTCGACTGGGTCTTCGATCGTAATGGCGTTCCGCTGCTCGACATCGATCTCCCGCAGGCAGGAGTAGAGCGTGGTCGTCTTACCGGAACCAGTCGGGCCGCACGCAAGGAGCAGGCCCGCATCTCGGGTAGCGATCGTGCGGAGTTTGTCATACATCCACGAGTTCAGGCCAAGCTCGTGCAGCCGGCTCGGACTGTTGCTGGAATCAAGTACTCGGATGACCAGTTTTTGGCCGTGGACCGAAGGCGTCAGGCTCACTCGATAATCGACGCGGCGGCCTTTGATGGACACGGAGAAGTGTCCATCCTGCACCTGATTTTTCTGGCTGGTCTCGATTTGGCAGAGAATTTTCACGATGCCGAGCAGCCGCTTGAAGATTTGCTTGGAGAACTGCACTGCTGTGATCATGCTGCCGTCGACACGTAGCCGGACCACACATCCTTCGATCCGAGGCTCGATGTGAAGGTCGGTGGCGCGGGTGCGGAAGGCTGCATACAACAGTTTGCGGAAGGCGCGAGTGCCCTCGGCGCCTTCGCTGTCGCGGCCCGTATCGAGTCCACTGGAGCTCGCTTGATGCACGGTGACGCCGCGGTTGTCCACGAGGCTGATGTCTTCTTCGTTGAAGCCACGATCTTCACCGGTTTCAACGATCTCGGCGAGTCGTCGTTCCCAGTCCGTCTGGGCGGTCTGGTTGGTGTCGGCTTGGAGATCGACATCGAGCGTGTCAAGGTCCGGGGGGAACAGATCGTCCGCGGTGGGGGCACCCGGCTCCATTTCGGCGAACGACATCGCTTCCTCTGGGTTGATGAATGTGATCTTCGTACGGCCGATCTGCACAATGTCCCCGTTCCCGAGCCTGTCATCGGTCACTTTTGCATCGTTGAGCGTTGTGCCATTTCGAGAGTCGAGGTCGCGTACCCGAAACCCCTCGTCGGTTGTTTCGATCACACAATGGTGCCTGCTCGCCTGTGTGTCCTTGAGGACGAGTTCGT
>DOVP01000019.1 GCA_003520025.1 Phycisphaerales bacterium | reverse complement strand
TAACCAACTGAGCTACAAGCCCGGGCGAACGGGGCAGGATAGCAAGGGTGGTGGTTGGGGGGAAAGGCATCGGCTCCTTCCGAGAAGGAGCCGATGGGGGTGTTGAGAGATGGGGAGACGAGCGGGCGAGCAGTCGATCAGCACGGGCCCCAATTGCCAATTTGTGCCAACAGGTCATCTACGCCGATGTAGCCGTCTCCGTTGGTGTCGCAGTCACCGGGGCCACCGAATTGGCCGAGCATTTCAAGAACATCGTTTACGTCGACCACGCCGTCACCATTACAGTCACCGTCGCAGACTTCGCCGGGGAAGCAATTGATGTTGGCCGAGCCTGAGCCGGTCGTGCCATCGGCGCTACCGATGCGGACGAGGTAATCCGTGCCCTGCACGCAACTGACCACGTAGGACGAATGACCGCAGTCGATGGCCTGGCCGTCGCCGCTGGGGCAGCCCGCGTAAACGGCACTGACCTCGTTGAAGAAGTCACCGGTAATGGAAATCAGGAGCGTGCCGGTGCATTCAGCCGTGTAACTGAGCCATACATCGCTGCCGATCGAGCAGTCCGCGCCAGCACTGTCGGTTGCGTATTCGCTGTTGAATGTGCTGTTGCCGGAGCCGACCACATCGGCATTGTCGCAATCGTCATTATCAGGTGCTGGGAAACAGATGTCATCGGTGCACTCGACGAAGTCGCCGAGGTAGGTGCCACCGCCGTTCTCGCAGTTGCTCTGCGGCAGGGTCACGCAGGTCGTACCGACGCAACAGGCACCGCTTGGGGCATCAGCCTGAATAGCGAACACTTCGCCACCGAGATCGCAGACGTAGAGGTTGCCATTGGCATCTTCACCAAAGCTCGAGATCGCGGCGATCGAACCAGCGTTCGGAGCCAACTCGCTCGTGCGGTCTTCGAGGTTGGTGATACCGCCGCCACCATCCCAACGGAAGGACCAGATCTGGTTCGAGCAGTACTCGCCGAAGAAGTAGGCGCCTTGCAGATCTGGGATGGCAGACCCACGATAGACGTAGCCGCCGGTGATCGAGCATCGGTAGGGCGAGCCGCCCTGGCTGTATTCGTGGACCGGGAAGACCATCGTGCTAGAGCCGGGGCAGCCACTGGTGTTGTAGGCGTGGTCGCCCTCGTAGCACCGCCAGCCGTAGTTTTCGCCGCCCACGCTGTTCGCTGGCTGCACATCGACTTCCTCGTAGGCGTTTTGGCCGACATCAGCGATGTACATGTCGCCGGTGTCACGGTCGAAGGAGAACCGCCAAGGGTTTCGTACTCCGTAGGCCCAGATCTCATCGTCGCCGCTCACGCCCACGAATGGGTTGTCGGCCGGGATGGAGTAGGGCAGTGAGTCGACGTCGATGCGAAGCATCTTGCCGAGTAATTGGCCGGTGATGTCTTGGGCGCGGTTGCCGGGGTCGCCACCACTACCGCCGTCGCCAGTGCCGATATACAGATAGCCATCTGGTCCAAAGGCGATCATGCCACCATTGTGGTTGGAGTAGGGCTGACTGATTGTGAGCACGGTTGTTGCCGAACCGCTGTTGGCGATGTTTGGATTGCTGCTCACTTGATATCGGGCTACGACTGTAGTCCCCGAGGTGTTGGTGTAGTTGATGAAGAAGTAGCCATTGCTGTCGTAATCGGGATGGAAAGCCATGCCGAGCAGGCCCTGCTCACTAGAAGTGCTGACCGAGAGGCTCAGGAACGGCGTGCTTAGAAGCATGTTGGTGGTGAGGTCGAAGATTCGGATTCGCCCCGTGTTGCCCGATCGCTGCTCAAGGATGAAGATGCGATCGGTGTCACCTGGTGCCGCTGTCACATAGACCGGGCGGGCGAGCCCCGTGACGATCCGCTGGCTTGTCAGGGTGGTGCCGCCAGCGGTTGCTTGCGGGGTAGCGGTAGCAATGCTCAAGCCTGCGATACAGGCGACGGCGGCGATGCGGAACATGGAACCTCTCCTCTTGCAGATCCGGGCGAATCAAGGGCCCCTGTCGGCGCACAAACAGCGCGGGCGGCCCTGTATTGGACTCTCCAACGTACGTTGACTACGGGAGTTCCGCAAGCACGGATCCCCCGATGCGGATGAATTGGGGGCGATCCCTTGGGCCAGCCTCTTGAAGGCACCGTGAGAGGCGATCAGGAGGGGCAGGGACCGAATTCTGTGATCAACACCAAGAGGTCCGAGGCGTCGATTTCGGCGTCGCCATTGAGGTCGGCCGCGAGAGATTGGGTATCTGCGGCGTTGACGGCCCCCCATCGCTCCAGCAAACCGAGGAGATCATCGACCGAGACGATGGCGTCCTCGCCGAGATCGCCCGGGCAGGTGATGGCGGTGATGGCGGTGCGGTATGCGGCCGTGACCGATCGCATGCTGTCGTGGGTGGCGGCGCTGTCAGCTGTGGCCGTGCCGGTTGGTTCGTTGTCGTAGTCGACATCCGGGTTGGAGAGATGACCGATGCGTTGGTAGTAGGTTTGCGGCATCGGGTCACCGACATCGTCGGTGTAGGCCATGACGGTCCGCCAGTCATCCGAGTCGCCGGTGAAGCGATGGCCGAAACTATGCGGATACAGGCTGGCACCGCCGGCGCAGGATCCAGGGTGATCCAAGTCGTGGCAGCAGCCCATATTGTGACCGAGTTCGTGGGTGAATGAGAACTGGATGTCTGCGCAGTAGTCGCGGACCACGAAGAAGGCACTGCTTGGGGATCCAGTGACATCATTCTTGATGGTGTACCCGAGTCCACATGAACTACTGTCCGTGACGATCAGGGCGACGACATCTGCGCCGGTGTCGTCCCGCCACGTATGGACGTCATCCATGTATCCGTCTGAAGTGCCCGCAAGTCTCGAAAGATGGTTCGAGAATGATCCCGACTCGGCATACGACACCTCGTCGGTACCCACGAGTCGAATGCGTACAGCAGATTCGCTGTCGCGATATACCTCGTTGCTTTCATTGATCCAACCATGAATGGCGGTTTCCATGGCGTCGGTGCTTCCGGCGTTGGCGCGGGCGAGATCGGTATAGACAACGAAGATATCCACGACACCACCATCGTCACCATCTGGAGCATCACCATCTGCCGCCGGTGGAGGCGGCGAGGAGGGGGCATCACCATCTGCGTCCGCTGCTGGTGGCACCGCTTGATCGGCATCGCATCCGACGAGGGTGGAGGGGTCGAGTTCGGTGACGGTTGTGTGCCCGCTGGGTGTTCGCTGGATCAAGAAGGTGCCATGCTTGGGTGAACGAACCACGCCGCGGACATGGCCCTTCCACTGCTGAAGGCTCACTGTCCCACTCGGGTCATCGGCGATGGACACCTTGGCCCGTCCGTTGGACGACATTTCGAGCTGCAGTGGCATGTCCGGGCGAATGGTTCGGCCTTTACCAAGGCGAAGTTCGCGAACACCCTGCCAGGAGCCGAGGCCCGGGAGCGATTCTCCGGCGATCGATTTCTGGGAGGCCTGAGCAGCCAGGGTGACGAATCCAAGGCTGGCTGCGAGCGTTAGAAGCGTGATGATGCGTGTTTTGGGCATGGCGAGTGTTCCACATAGGGCGATGCGAAGAGCCAATTCGGTTCTACAACCACCTATGGGGCAAGATGCCCGGTGTGTGGCGGTTTGGGGGTCAGGACTCACTGCAGAATGCCGCGTGGAGAGCCGGCTCCCCACCCAACTGCCACAAACACCATTTTCAGCCCAAAAACCCCGTTCGATGCTACGACCGACCGCACACAGCAATTTTATAAGTTGTGGATTGACAGGGAGAAAGCAACAGGCGGTCAGCGACTGGCGGCCCAACGATCGACGCCGGCGAGATTCATGTCAAGGCGGGCGGGGCTTGCGTGGGCCTGAAAGAGGGATTCCGGGACGTTGTAGGGCTTGGCTGACTTGTGGAGCAGTTCGGCGTAGGCGTCCCAGCGGTGTTCGATATCGCGGGAGTTCATGAGCCAAGCCACCTGCTCACTCATGGAGGTCCGCAGTTGCTCAAGATGGGCTTTGGTTTCAGCCACGGTTCCACCGTGGGTGAGGTGGAACCGGTTCCAAGGGCCAGTTTCAAGGCGATCGAGTGTTGCTGACCAGATTGTGGGATCGAATTCCGGAGGCGGCATGGGGACGGTGATCCAATCGGTGTCGGGAACTCGCATTCCAACGGCGTCGCCGGTGAAGAGTTCGCCGCTACCCAATAGGTGCCAAGCGTGGTGGTGGTTGGCGTGGCCGAGGCTCTCGATGGCCTCGAACCGCAGGCCCGCAGCTTCGACGATGTCACCGTCCGAGACAGCATGGACGAGGGTTGAATCGCACGGACGCATCGGCCCCCAGAGTTGATCGTATCGGTTTCCATATACGCGGCGGGCACTCCGCTCAAGTCGCGTCGGGTCAATCAGGTGTGGGGCGCCGACATGGTGCACATACATCGGCACACCCAGTTCGGCGAACTTCCACGCCCCACCGGCATGATCGAGATGGATGTGAGTGAGCAGCAAGGCGGAAACGTCCTCGGGTGATACGTGAAATTCATGCAACCCGCCGCACAGGGCCTCCCACGTCGACTCCGGCCCCGATTCGATTACAACCCAACCACCAGGTCCTTCGATCGCCCACACCCCGATCGCGCCCGGGATGCCCATGTGCATGAGGTCGATGCTGTGCAGTTGAAACTCCGAACTACTCATCATTATCGACCGGTTGCCGTTGCCACCGATCACCACTGGTTGCGGTGGCGGACTGTTTCGGGTCCTCACCACGCTCCACTGGTTGCCCCGCTTCCTGCCAACCATCAAAGCCGACTTTGAGCCCCTTGACCTCTTCCACCAGTTCTTCCTTGAGCAGCATTTTGATCATGGCGTCGGCGAGCGGCGCTTCATACCCCTCGCCATACACGATGAGCATTCCGTATCCGTCAAGTTGAGAAATGGCATCGGGGCTCGAGAGTTGTACGTTGATCGCCCCGGGAATGTGACCAACTCGGTAGAACACCACATCTCGTGGATCGATCCAGGCATTGGGTCTGGACTCGGAGAACCATGAACTGCTGTCCGTATCTACAGCCGTCTTTGCTTCTTCGATGCTCAGCCAGTGGACATCCTTGTCGCTGTAACTCTTGGAGCAGCCCGCAGTGAGCAGGGCAAGGCCAGTGATCAGGGCGAAACGCAACGGGAGGAAGTGTGTCATTGTTGGAGACAGTACACCGTGAGGGGAGCTCAGGTACCGGCATCTCTCCCCCGCTTGTCACACATCATGCCGACCGTTGGCTTTCAAATGGTCGGATCTCGGTACCCGACCCCACTCGCTACCCCCCGTTTGCTACCGTGGGTTCATGCTCATCCACGCAGCATTGATGGCATCAACATGCCTGATTGCGGGGACCGACGATCTCCAGTCTCGCCCCAAGGTTCAATTTGAAGCGGCAGTGAGTGTGTCCAGCATCGCCGCGGGAACGCCATTCGATGTGGTGTGCAGGTTTGTGGTTCCGCCCAAGTGGCACATCTACTGGAAGGATCCGGGTAGCGGCGGCTTGGCGACGCAGGTGCATGTGCAGCCGCCACCAGGGTTCAAGGTTGGGCAGGTTCGATTTCCCGCCCCCGTGACGATGCTGGATTCCACCGGACCGGTCAATGCGCTCGATGGCCGCGTACATCTTGCGGTAGCGATGACGCCACCGGCAACACTTGTGGTAGGCAGCGAGATTGTGCTTGGGGTCGAGGCCGAATGGCTGGTGTGCAAGGAAGCATGCTTCCTTGGCAGAGGTGAAGCCACGCTGCGGATTCCGGTGACGGCCAAGACCGGCTCGGCAACAGCGGCCGCAACGTGGATCCAGAGTCTCCCCCGGCCCATCGAGAAGCGGCCCCACACGACTGCCGAGTTACGACCGGGTCCGGTGCTTCGCATCAGCGGGCCATGTGATCCTGC
>DOVP01000095.1:4980-5119 GCA_003520025.1 Phycisphaerales bacterium | reverse complement strand
GCTGCTGCCGGGTGAGGACCGCCGGATTGGCGCTGAGTTTGCTGAGGTATGGCTCGGAGATGTTTCGGATGCCGACATCGAGGCCTATGTCGCCTCCGAAGTCTGGCGGGGCAAGGCTGGTGGCTACAACTTGAGCGAT
>DOVP01000095.1:0-4623 GCA_003520025.1 Phycisphaerales bacterium | reverse complement strand
ATTCGGTACGAGGGCCACCCATCGACGATCATGGGTCTGTCGCTGCCACTCTTGGAGCGGCTGCTGAAGAGCGAGCCCGTATGAAACCACTCACGACCCTGGCATCCAAGTTCTATTCCGCCACGATGGCGTACCGGAATCGTCGCTTCGACCGTGGCGATCGGGTAGTCGATGTTGGGCGTCCTGTGATTTCGGTGGGGAACGTCACGATGGGCGGAACGGGCAAGACGCCGACCGTACAGTGGATCGTTCGTCTGTTGCAGGCCCGCGGCCACTTGCCCCTCGTGGCGCTGCGTGGCTATGCCGCTGGAAAACCACAACTGTCCGATGAAGCCATGGAACATGAGCAGATGCTTCCGGGCGTACCAGTGCTGGCGGATCCGGATCGGGTGGGCGCCATCGAAGCATTCCTGAAGAAGGATCCGTCGCGTGATGTTGTCGTGCTGGATGATGGGTTTCAACATCGGTTTGTGGCGAGGCAACTCGACCTGGTACTCATCGATGCGAGGCGATCGCTCGATGCCGAGCGAGTATTCCCTGCGGGGCGATTGCGAGAGCCGCTTTCATCGCTCAGCCGCGCCACCGATGTGTTGGTGACACACGCGGCGAGTGTTGACCCTGTACTGCGTAAGCGAATCAGCATGCTGCACGGCCGCGATCCGACGGCGTGGTGTGATCATGTCTGGACGGGTTTGAGCAGATTCGATGTCGATGGCGAAACCACACTGGACACGCTCAGTGGCATACGGGTCATCACACGGCTTGGCATCGCGGCTGCGGAGGGAGTCCGTAATCAGATCGTAGAAGCGGGAGGCGTGATCGTCGCCGATGTCGCAGCTCGAGACCACGCCCCCGTCACGGCCCGTGAAGTGCAGCGATTGGCGGAAGCGTGCACGAGAGCCGATGCGCTGCTGGTTACGGGCAAAGACTGGGTCAAGTTGCAACCACTGGTAGACTGGTCGGCACTTCAGGTGCCGGTTCTGGTTCCGCGACTGACGCTGAACTTCGTTTCCGGCCGGGAAGAACTCGAGCGCCGTCTACTCGGCGTGTTCGCTTCGTCGGAGTCTGCATGAGCGATCTCTTGACATCACTGGCTGGATTCGGTGCCTTCAAGGTGTTGGTCATCGGAGACTTCATGCTCGACGAGTTGGTGCACGGCGATGCATCCCGATTGAGCCCCGATGCGCCGGTTCCGGTGCTGACCGTCGATCGCATTGAACGAACGGGTGGCGGGGCTTCGAATGTAGCCGCTTGCCTGGCCGGGCTCGGGGGTCTGGTGCAGTGCTGCGGCGTCATCGGGGCCGACGGTGGCGGCGGGCATCTTCGCACGGCCGTGGAAGCTTCCGGGTGCGCCGTTGACGGACTCGTCATCGATGCCGACCGGCCCACGACCATCAAGCGGAGTCTGGTTGGTCTCGCTCAGCATCGTCATCCCCAGAAAATGTTTCGCATCGACATCGAATCGTCGTCGCCGCTGTCCGAAGCGACTTCGTCAGCGGTCCGCGAGCGGGCGCTGGCGATGCTGGCTGGTATGGACGCGGTGTGCATCGAGGATTACGGCAAAGGTGTCTGTACGCCGGAACTGTGCCGCGTCGTGATTGATGCGGCGAAGGCTGCTGGCATTCCGGTGCTTGTCGATCCGGCGAACATCGACGACTACGAGCGATATGCTGGCGCGGATGTCATGACGCCCAACCGCACCGAGGCCGAGCGAGCCTGCGGTGGTCTGGTTGATCCTGCGGCGATGGCGGCCGACCTGCTTGAGCGGTGCCGCCTCGATGCCATCGTCATCACCCTGGATAAGCGTGGCGCGTTGCTGCTGGAGCGTGGCGGCGAAGCGGAAGTGATCGCCACCAGCGAGCGGGAGGTCTACGACGTGACCGGGGCCGGTGACATGGTGCTTGCGGCCATCACGGCGGCGCGGTGCCACGATCTGTCTTGGCCAGAGGCCGTGACGCTCTCAAATGCTGCCGCAGGCCTGGAGGTCGAGACCTTCGGCGCCCACGCAATTCCGCTTGCCAAGGTTGCCCAGGAAGTACTGCGTCTCCAGTCGCCTCAGACCGGCAAAGTCCGCAATCTTCGAGACCTGCAACTTGAACTCGGTGCCCACCGCGAGGCTGGCCACCGCGTCGTGCTGACCAATGGGTGTTTCGATGTGATCCATGCCGGGCACGTGGCCTATCTGCGAGACGCTCGTGAGCAGGGCGATGTACTCATCGTGGGCATCAACTGCGACGAGCAGGTGGGAAGGATGAAAGGCCAGGGGCGACCGGTGTACGGATTGGATGACCGCATGGCGATCCTGTCCGAACTGGCCTGTGTGGACTACGTCGTGCCATTTGGCGAGCCAACGGCGACAGAACTGATCGAATCAACCCGCCCCGACCTGTACGTCAAGGGCGGCGATTATGCCGTTGAGGACATCAGTGAATATCCGTTTCTGATGGAATTGGGAATCGAGTGCCGGGTGCTCGCTCACCATCCGGGGCTCGGCAGCACCGACATCGTGGAGCGGGTGCGAGAAGCAGGGTCAGGTACCCGAGCCTGACCCCTTCACGGCCGCCCGCACAACCGCCTCCGCTGTCGCCGGATCGGTGATCTCTGCTGCGAACCCAATCCGCACCACATCAAACCGGTTTCGGATATCAAGCCCGAGCGGGTCGATGCCGACGATGCGGGGGTCTTCCGAGTCAAGATCGAGTTCACGCTTCATCAGGCTCCGCACATCATCCTGATGCTCGCGATTGAGCAGTCCACACAGTTGCGGCTCGACCGATGCCAGCGGATTGGGGTGCTGCAACGCGGCCCCGTCGATGATCGAACCGCGAAACCGGGCTGCTTCCAGTTCGACCGCCGCCCATCGACTGTGCGGCGGGTCGCCGTGGTAGATTCGCCAGCGATCCGAATCGGCTTCGGCGGCACCTGTTGCTTCGAATGCCGAGAGCGTGACGGTCAATTCCATCGCCGGTGACTGCTCGTCCGGCAACGCCAGCGTGCAGTCTTCGGCAGCGAGAATTCCAGCCGTGACCGACGCGACGAGCCGGCCGTCCGAGGCGGGGACAAACCGAATCGGCGTGGTCAATTCGTCGTGCCGCAGGTCGCCGCGGGTCCACATTCGCAGGGTGGCCGCGGCATCGCGAAGAATGATCGTCGGGTCCGGGTCGATGTCTTCGGGGCACGCCACGGCGGCAGCCTACCCGGATGATCGATGCGCCATGTCCGGGGCCTGCTACCTTGACTCCGTGTCGATCATTACGGTACCGATTGCAGTGTGTGATCCAGCCGACCTTGGCAAGGCGATCGATGCCGCCAATCACGCGTCCGGGGCTGGCGGTGATCTCATCGAATGGCGGCTTGATTTGGTCGTGGATGCGGGGCCGTCGCTTCTCACGACGGTCGTTCGGGACACCGATGTCGGCAGCCTCTTGACGCTGCGAAGTGTGGAGGAAGGCGGCGGGTTCGGGGGAACCGACGAGGATCTCGCCGAGTGGATCGGCCAGATTGCCGACCTTGATACCCCTCCGATTTGGGTCGATGTGGAATACGCACGCTGGTCTCGCAGCGAGGCCGTTCGCTCGGCCGCGGCGAGTCTTGGTCAGGCCAAACTGCTGCTGTCCTTCCACGACTTCACCGGCAGGCCGGCCGATCTCCTCCGGATCGCGCGTGACATGCAGGAAGCGGAGTGCGACGCGGTGAAACTCGTCTGGCGAGCCCGTTCGGTTCGAGACGCAGTGGAATGCCGCGACCTGCTGGCCGACCGCAGCAAACCGATGATCGCCCTGTGCATGGGGCCCCACGGCGTGATGTCCCGGATCATGGCGGGCGCTTGGGGTGGGCTGATGACATTTGCCGCCGCCGATGACAGTTCAGCCACGGCGCCAGGGCAGCCCACCCTTGAGCAGTTGCAATCGTGGTACAGGTTCCGTTGTCTTGATGCGAATACTTCGATCTATGGGCTGATTGGTGATCCGCTCGGGGCTTCACCTGGCTATGAACTGCACAATCGTGATTTCGAAACTGCGAAGTTCAACGGTGTCTACCTGCCGCTTCCGACGGCAGCCGGATGGGAATCACTCAAAGCCACGCTGTCCACGCTGATCGATCACCCAAGCGTGCACTTCAGGGGGGCATCAATCACGCTGCCGCACAAGTCGGATCTCGTTCGGTTTGTGCGTGAGCGGGGCGGCGACGTAAGTGCCATCGCCGCGGCATGCGGAGCAGCCAACACGCTGATCGTCGATGAGAACGGTATTTGCGCGGACAACACCGATGCCGTCGGTATTCTCGAACCACTGCTGGAGCGGGGGGCTCGAGTCGATGGCGGTCGAGCGGCCATTCTTGGCGCTGGCGGTGTTGCCAGAGCAGCCGCCGCCATCCTGCTGCAGCGGGGATCGAGCATCGAGGTGTTCAACCGTTCCGCCGAGCGTGCCAAGCAGTTGGCCGAGGATCTTGGTGGCTTGGGTCCGGTCGTTGTCGGGGAGACTGCAACAACGGCCTATGACATCGTTGTACAGGCGACTTCGGTCGGCATGGCCCACGGGTCTTCACCGAATGAGAGTGTCTTTGAATCGCTCGGGCTCGACGCTTCGACGTTGTTCACTGAGGGAACCGTCGCGATCGAGA
>DOVP01000243.1:3038-5146 GCA_003520025.1 Phycisphaerales bacterium | reverse complement strand
CGCGGCCATCAACCCGGGCAACTCGGGCGGCCCGCTCGTTGACCTGCATGGCCATGTGGTGGGTGTCAACACCGCCATCAAGACGCTTGTCGGAACCGGCGTGGGCGTCGGCTTTGCGATCCCGGTTGACATGGTGCAGCAAGTGTGTGGCTCGCTCATCGAACACGGCGACGCTCGACGAGGCTTTCTTGGTGTATCACTACAAGATCTCAACCCGGCCATTCGTGAAACCCTCGGACCAAATGCTTCGCTCTGCCAGATCAGCCGGGTCTACCCGAATCTGCCCGCTCACGCGGCCGGCCTGGAGGCGGGAGACGTCATCCAAGCCATCAATGATCACCCTATTCGCAGCACCGCCGAACTGATGCATGCGGTCGCGGTCCTGCCGCCGGGCGATACGTGCTGCATCACGTTCAAGCGAGGCGACACGGTCAATACCGCAGCAGCGACGTTGACGCGGCGCGCCGAGCGTCAGAGACCGTAAACCTCGCCGAGCTTGGTTTCGAGATACGTCATCAGGTGATCGGCCGACAGCGGCGCGCCCGTCACGACCTCGCACAGATCTGCGGGGAGGTATCGGCGGCCCTGCTGGTGGATCTTCTCGTTGAGCCACGTCTTGAGCGGCCCGAACTCGCCTTTGGCAAAGCCGTCTTCGAGGCCCGGGATCTCCCGTTTGGCCGCATCGAAGAACTGCGCCGAGTAGAGGTTGCCCAGCGTGTACGTCGGGAAATAACCCATCGACACCATGGACCAGTGGATGTCCTGCAAGCAACCCTTCGAGTCGCACGGCACTTCGATACCGAGGTAGTCGCGGTACTTTTCGGCCCACGCCGTTGGCACATCGGCGACCGCCAAGTCGCCCTTGAGCAAGGCCCGCTCGAGTTCGAAGCGGATCATGATGTGCATGTTGTAGGTGGCTTCGTCGGCCTCGACGCGAATGAAGTCGGGGCGGACGATATTGGCGCCACAGTAGACGCTGTCCAGATCGAGCGACGATGCGTCACTGCCGAAGTACTCACTCAGTTTGGGGAAGCACCACTGCCAGAACTGGCGCGAGCGGCCGACCTGATTCTCCCACAGGCGACTCTGCGACTCGTGGATGCCCAGTGAAACGGATGTCCCGAGCGGAAGGCCAGCCTGATCCTGACGCAGGCCCTGTTCGTAGATCGCGTGACCACACTCGTGCATGGTGGAGCCGAGGGCGTCGTTGACGTTGTTCTCGTGGAACCGTGTGGTAATCCGAACGTCCTTGGGATGAAAGCCGGTACAGAACGGATGCGTCGAAATATCAATGCGACCGCGTTGGAAGTCGAAGCCGATATTTGAGGCCACATCGGTCACAAATGCTTTCTGTTTGTCGATTGGCAAACAGAGTTCGTTAAAAGCGTTGCTCGGCGATGTACTCGAGCCCATCAGGCGATCGAGCAGACCTTGCAGCCGATCACGCAGCGGTGTAAAGACCGATTCCACCCAAGCTGCCGTGCAGCCCGGCTCATAGTCTTCGGCGAGCGCATCCCACGGCTCGCCACCATCAGCCCAGCCGAAACATTCGGCTTTGCGGCGAAGCAGGTCCACAACCTGCTCAAGGTATGGCTGAAACTGCGTAAAATCATCATTCCGGCGAGCCTCGGCCCAGTGGTGCTGCGCCTGTGAGGCGAGCATGGCTTCTTCAGATACGAGCTCAGGCGGAATTCGGGTCGCCCTGTCATAGTCATGGCGCAGACGCTTCAGTGTGACGGCGGAGTCTGATGCCGGCTCATCGGTAAGTTCGGCCATCTGTTCGCACTCAGCGAGCAAGTCCCCTACTTCCTTGGATGTCACCTTCTCGTGGGTGAGTCCGGCCAGCAATGCCAACTGCCGCCCACGCGGCTCGATGCCTTCCGGAGGCATCTTGGTTTCCTGATCCCAGTGCAGCACCGAGCAGCAGGAGCCCAGCGTACTGGCCTCGGTGACCTTCTCGATCAGTGACTTCCATGTTGGTTGTGTAGCGCAGGTTGTGGCGGTGGTACTCATGATGGCGTGATCCTTTTTCTTCCGAGAGGACCACACAGTCTAGCGAAGGCTTGGAACCGGGTAGATCCTCCCCGCTACAGAAGAAACACCCCCTC